>JAWVZS010000026.1:0-9310 GCA_033722055.1 Nitrosopumilaceae archaeon | reverse complement strand
TTGCAGCTATTACAATGTAAAATATATCCTAAGTTTTCTTCTTGATCTGGTCGGTTGAAAATTTTTACATATACTCTATAGTAATGCATATCACTTTCTACATACATCGGTATCAATTCTATATCCAGCCTTGCTGCTACTATTCTTAAGCAACCTATGATCAATCTTATTGCTATTTCATTACCATATTCTGTTCTGACTGGTATGCCTCCATAACGTCTCCTGCAGGCATTCTGAAATAATCCATTTAAGACTTGAAGGTCAGTAGCAGTTATCGATAAAATCCCTCCGTGCATCGTGGCACGTATTCCACAGTCAAAATATGGTGCGGGAGAACCAAATGGGTCTATATCTACAATCGTTCCTCTGTTACCTTTTTTTGAAAAATTACTAAAGAAATTACAAATCTCTTTTTCAGAAAAATCAATATTTTTTAAATTATTCAAATCAACTGAATGTTTTGCAATCTTTAGTGCATTTGGATTAAGATCATTAATTATTACTCTATCCATTTCTAATTCGTTTGCAACTCTGATTCCTCGTGCACCTAGTCCTGATAATCCTTCAAGGAAAACTTTTGGTCCATGAAAATTTTTTAGAAATGCACCGTATGCAATAACTGAAAAATCTCTGGTCTTCTTAGCTTTGGGATTAAAAAAGGCAGGTTCTTTTGGCGGAGTTTTATCAACAAGTGATCTGTTTGGAACTAGTAACTTTGTCTTTCCCTCAATAATTTCTTTAAAATCACTTTCACTAAATTGCAACTATTTTACTTTTTATTTTTCACCTATAACGGTTTAATATCTGCAAAAATGCAATTTTACTATGCAGATTTGTGGTGTTGATGAAGCTGGGCGTGGGTCATTGCTAGGACCACTTGTAGTTGCTGGGGTATCGGTAAAAAAATCTGCAATAAATGATCTCTCTTCAATTGGAGTCAAAGACTCGAAGAAACTTTTGCCAAAAACAAGAGCCGAAATATACAAAGAGATTCTAAAAATTGTAGACAAACATTACATTGTTAGAATTAACCCCAGAATGATTGATGCTAATGTAAAACGACATAATCTAAACAACTTGGAAGCAAAATATATGGCCAAAATAATAAGCAGATTACAACCAGACATTGCATATGTGGACTCTTGCGATGTAAATCCAACTAGATTCGGCAAGAAAATATCTTTATTATCAAATATATCTAAAATTAGATCTTATCACCATGCTGAATCAAAATCTCTGGTAGTAGCTGCTGCTTCTATAATTGCCAAAGTTGCTCGCGATAAATCTATTGCACGAATCCAAAAAAATTATCATGTTGGAAGTGGTTACCCCTCTGATTCTAAAACAATTGGATTTGTAACCCAATATTATCAAGAAAATCAAACATTTCCTAACTTTGTGCGTACTAGTTGGGCACCTGCAAAAATTATTGTGAATAATGTTACTTTGATTTAGCTATTACAATTGCATGATCTTTATCGTATGGGTGTAAATCAATTCTTTGTAAAATTGTAAACTTTGGTTTGAGTTTCTCTATTTCATCTTCGATAATTTTGTTGGGTGCTTTTGTAACATCTATGCTTCTAGTTTTAATTACTAAAAACAAGTATCCGTCTTTTTTTAGATATGTATCACAATTTCCAATTGCTATGTTTGTTTGATCTGGTTGTGCTATGTCTACATAAACAACATCTACTTTTCCAAAAATTGAAAAATAATCTTTTGGTTTTCTTGCATCTTGCATTATTGGAATGATGTTAGGCCTGTATGATGCAACTCTGTCTAGAAAATCTCTTGCTACTCTGCTTGCATGCTCTACGCCAAAAATAATTCCACTAGGGCCTACAATATCTGAAATATGGCTTACAGTAGTACCAGTTGATACTCCAAGGTACAACACTGTTGATTTGTTTTTGAAAGGGAATTCTTCTAGATTATTCATTATTGCAGCTGCTAATTTGCTTCTGAATGGATCCCATAGCCTGTATTCAATTCCCTTGTGTTTTACTAGTTTTTCTTTGTAAACTTGATTTCCAGGAACTAGATTTTCAGTAGCAAGTTTTTTTTCGCCATCTGATTTGATCCAGAAATAATTTTTATCTCCTTCCAAATTTCTTTCTCTTTTTATTCTTCATTTTTTTGTTTTTTGAGAAATCTTTTCTTCCACTTTTTCTAAAACTTCTCTCTTTCTTTTGGGAGTATTCTGGTTTTCTTAATGGCTTTTCAGGAGCTTTGTCGTATTTTGTTCCAATCTCTTTTACTCTGACATTTAGTTTTTCAAGTAATGTTTCATTTAGCTTAGCACCGTACACATCAACTCTTGCTGCTATTGCAGCTTTTGCAGCAATGGCTCTTGCAATTTTTCCTCTTTGCCACCTGGGGGCTGCATGTACTAGAGAATGTTGGAATAATAATCCGTGTTTTGGTGGCTGTGAGCCAGTTTTCAGAGATCTGAATAGAGCTTTTTCTGCACCTAATACTTGTATTGTACTTGCAGGCATTGAAGCTAATTTTTTGAGGCTTCCTGCACGTCCAAGTATTCTTGCACCTACTGCAGTACCTAAAATTACAGATAGATTGGGTGCAATTTCTTTCATTTGATTTTCAATATGTTCTTCTAGATTTTTTCTTAATTCATGAAAATCAAGAATTTGTTTAGCTAATGATTGAACTATTGCAAGATTTTCCTCAGAAATTTCTCCTCCTCTACTTTTTTTACTAATCAATGAAAGCATTTCTACTTTGGATTCTGGAAATCCTGCATTTTCAAAATCTTCTTTTGTTAACTTGTCTCTTTTTCCAGCTAGTACAATTTGCGAATAACCGTTAATGCTGTCTACTATATTATCTAGTTCTGGAAAATGAAGACCGTACCATTCTCTTAATCTTGAACTTAGGGCATTTGTGATTTTATCTATTTCATCTAATGAATTAATTGCTTGAATAATATGTAAATCGGGACTTTCAGATACTTCAGTAACTCTTGATGATGATAATTCTAATGCAAAATTTCTTAATTTTCCTAATGCATCTTGAGGATTTGATGCAAAGCCGCTATCTACAATAATTTGAGGTTTGTTTGATTGTATTTCTTCTGCTTTCTGTTCTTCCATGCTTTGAGCATCAATTGATTCTTTTTTCAGAATTCCTAAAAGCGATTCATCACTTACTTCTATAACACCATCAATATTTCTCAAAAAAGATATCAAGGAGTTCAATTTTGAATCTTTTTTTCTTATTGCAAGATATTCTTTAACTGGATTTGAGAATGAGAATGATTTTTCTAATTTATCTTCATTAAAAACCGCAATTCCAAACTCTGTTAAAATTACAGAATACATGACTAGATGATTTTCAACCTCCTTTAAAAAAGGTACCAGATACACCATGAATTAACTGTTATATTCCAAGATTCGTTAGAGAATCAAAGTGGACCCAAATCTTACTACAACTATAGGTAAACTCAATCTTGAACGTCCCACACTACTTGCTTCGGGAATCTTGGGAATTTCGCTTGATGTTTTCAATCGAATTTATCGCTCTGGTGCTGGAGCAGTCGTAACAAAATCACTCAGTAAGGAGCCTTGGGAAGGCTATCCAAATCCAACTATTTTCAGTGTAGGGAATGGCGGCTGGCTTAATGCTGTAGGACTATCAAATCCTGGTGCTGAAAATTTTGCTAACATGATCAAACCTAACAAAGATGTTCCTATCATTGTCAGTTTGGTTGGTTCACTTGAAGATGAATTTGAGTTTATGATTAAAAAATTTGAAAACTGCAAAGTAGCAGGATTTGAAATCAATCTCTCTTGCCCACATGTGGCTAAAGTTGGCTTAGAAGTTGGTGATGATCCTCAACTAGTCAAAAAAATAATTTCAAAAATTAAACAAACAACTGATGTGCCAGTAATTGCCAAAGTTGGCTTAGGTACCACTCATTATCTTACTACAGTCCAAGCCGCAATTGATGGAGGCGCAGATGCAATTACTGCAATTAACACCATTAGAGCCATGGCAATAGATACTGAATTACGACGACCTATTCTAAGCAACAAATTCGGTGGATTATCGGGAACTCCAATAAAACCTGTTGCACTGCGATGTGTTTATGAGATTTCAACAAAATATGATATTCCAATAATTGGATGTGGTGGTGTTTCCACATGGAAAGATGCTGTTGAATTTATCTTGGCAGGTGCTTCTGCAGTACAATTAGGAAGTGCAGTGGGTGATAATTGGATTTCTGTTTTTGATGAAATTAACACAGGAATAATTCAATACATGAAAGACAATGGATTTTCAAAAATTGAGGAGATGGTAGGTCTTGCAACGAAATCTTAATCACCCAAAAATTTGTACAATTGAAAAAGTTGTAGATGAAACTCCTACTGTTAGGACACTTACATTTTCTGATGATGTTCTTCCCTCTGTTTTGCCTGGACAGTTTGCAATGGTTTGGATTCCTGGAGTTAATGAATTGCCAATGAGTGTAATGATTACATCAGATAATTCCAAGGCTGCTTTTACAGTTAGAAAACATGGTCTTGCCTCTACTGGTCTTTACAATCTCAAAGTTGGAGATAAGATTGGTGTTCGAGGACCATATGGAAATTCTTTTGATATTAAACAAGGAAGATTGCTTTTAGTTGGAGGAGGTACAGGACTTGTTCCCCTGATGAGATTATTAACTAGAGTAAAGCCAACTGATGATATTACTTTCTTAATTGGCTCAAAGACAAAAAACGAAGTATTTTTTGAAGACCATGCTAAAAGATTACTTGAAAAAAATCCGCATAAAGTGATTGTTTGTACAGACGATGGTACATACGGTGAAAAAGGCTTTGTTACTGATACTGCAGAAAAACTAATTTCCGAAAATCATTATGACGGAGTTTATACTTGTGGACCTGAGATAATGATGTACAAGACCATTAAGGCTGCTTTTTCCAAGGGATTGTTTGCTCAAGCTAGTCTTGAGAGAATGATGAAATGCGGTGTTGGAATATGTGGTAGTTGTTGTATAGGTGAGGATTTAGTTTGTCGTGATGGAACCGTTTTTGATGCTGCACATCTAATGTCAAACAAGGAATTTGGTCATTTTTATAGAAATAAGGCTGGAATTTTACAAAATTATTAAAGTAAACCAGCAAGATTTAAAATAAATTAGAAAATTAATCGAATGAAGACTAGATGCCAAAACCCAAGATTGTTCTAACAGCCGATCGAACTTTAATGTCACCATATCGTCACATTTCTTTGGCTACATTTTTTGGCTGTGCTCCAGCGATTGACCCGCACAGAGACAAGAAAAGTTTTTGGTATAAAGTTCTAAAAAACCAAGTTACACCCAAAGTTCTATTTGATTTTATTTGTAATTATATTCCTCATACCAACGGAGTTGCAAACTATGCTCCATATGGATTACGAAAAGTAGAAGCTGGTTTGCTACGAGATGGTTTTCGACGAGATGAAGTAGTTGTAGCTCATCCTGATCATATAGAGAAATTCATTGGTCCTGAAACTCAGGTAATTGGAACTTATGAAATGGATCCTCTAGGAATGGGACCAGTAACTATGACTTTTACTTATGGTAGAAAACAAATTTCATATGATGAACTTTACAATACAGAACTTCATCACAGAATTAAAGCTGCAAAACAAAAAACTGGCAGTAATGCAAAAGTAATTTCTGGCGCATCCGGTACATGGCAATACAATTATGCACCAGAAAAAATTGAAGAATTTGGAATTTATGCTATATTAGAAGGAGAACTTGGTGGAATAGCTCCTGAAATTGATGGACATGCTGGACGATTCTTTAACTATTTGATTAATGGCGACTTTGAAAATATGGATCCATTTAGAAAACGAAATGATTTCAAAGTAAACATTAAGGAGTTTGAACGCGACGGACAAAAACTTCATGGAAGATTTGTAAACTTTTGGGATAGGCCAGAACTTGATGAAATTCCTGAGATAGTTGAACCCAGCATGCATGGAATGATAGAAGTAATGAGAGGATGTGGCCGTGGTTGTAAATTCTGTGACGTTACACTAAGAGCATTAAGGTATTATCCACCTGAAAAGGTCAAAAAAGAAATCGAGGTTAATCTTAAGAAAGGTGGCGAAAGATCTGCATGGGTTCACAGTGATGATATCTTTGTGTATGGAATGGATCCTAGAACTGCAAAAGGAATGGAACCAAACAGAGAAGCACTTGAAGAACTATTTACCGCAATCATGTCTACTGGAGTAGAACATACAAACCCAACTCATGGTACACTTGCAGGCGCAATAGCTGATGAAAAATTAATTCCAAACATTTCCAAGATTATCCGTTCAGGTCCTGGAAATATGACTGGTATTCAATGTGGATTTGAAACTGGTAGTCTTAGATTAATCGGAAAATATGCAGACAGAAAACTAGCTCCATATTCTCCAGAAGAATGGCATTGGGTTGTAAAAGAAGGCGTTAAAACACTAAATGAAAACTATTGGGTTCCAGCATTTACTTTGATAATGGGTCTGGACAATGATGAAACACCTGAAGACTCTTGGGAGACCATTCGTATTATTAATGAATTAGAACGTGAACAACCTGAATCTATGTTTACTACAACTCCTCTCACTTTTGTTCCAATTGGATTGTTGGAAAAATCATCATTTTTCAATATAGGAAATGAAATGGATCCTGCTCAATTAGGTGTCATGTACAAGACATGGCAACATAATTTCAAGTATGGAATCCAGAAATTCATGACCAAAACAGGTGGCGGCGGTCCTCAAAAGTATCTGTTTAATATGCTTGCACGCTCACTTGGAGGCGTTCCTTTAGGTGCAATGGAAAGATATGCACGAAGAAAGAGCAGAGAACATGAACGCGTAATTGATAAAATTAAAGCACAATACTGGTAATTCCAAATGTATAAATTCTATAAATCGGAATTGTAGACTATGGCAACTCACGGATCGCTTACTAAAGCAGGTAAAGTACGAGGACAAACCCCAAAAGTTGAGGGAAGAAAAAGAGTAGGAACCAATGCTAGTGTACAAAACAAGCGAAATTTTAAGAAAAGATTTGTTCTGAATAGAGTTCCTGGTCAAAACAAACCTGGACAGAAAAGAAAGAGACGATAGTCGTTATACTATTCTAATAATGGAAAATTTCTACAATTATCCACTTGGTAAGTTAGGTCAACTTTGTGTAAAAATATTCTACAAATGCAACAGAACCACACAACAATATCCTTATAAAGTACTGGTACCGTACCATACGGTATGGAATTAGAACCATTTGATCTATCGGATCTAGAAGGCGTAGGTCCAGTAACTAAGAAAAAACTAGAAGACGCAGGAATTAGTACTCTAATGGATTTAGTTGTACGAGGACCTGTAGAACTTGAAGAAATTTCAAGTATGACTTCTGAGACGTGCGAGAAGATAGTCACTAAGGCACGTAAACAATTGATTGAGTCAGGTGCAATTGTAAAAGAATTTGCAACTGCATCAGAAATTTACACTAGACGACAAGCAGTTGGTAAAATCAGTACATGTACTGATGCATTAGATGAACTATTTGGTGGCGGTATTGAAACCCAAGCAGTCACTGAAGTATATGGTGAATTTGGTTCAGGCAAAACACAACTTTGTCACACTCTATGTGTTAGTGTACAAAAACCAAAAGAAGAAGGCGGTCTTGATGGAAATGTTTTGTATATTGATACAGAAGGTACTTTCAGACCTGAAAGAGTTGTATCTATTGCAAAGGCACACAACATGGATCCTATCAAAGCACTAGACAGAATAATTGTTGCACGTGCTTACAACAGTTCACACCAGATTCTAATTTTAGAAGAAGCTGGAAAAATGATTCAAGAGGAGAATGTAAAATTAATTGTTTCAGATTCTACTACTGGATTATTTAGATCAGAATACTTGGGACGTGGCACACTTGCAGCTAGACAACAAAAACTTGGAAGATACATTAGACTTCTTTCTAGAATTGCAGAGGCATACAACTGTGCTGTCGTTGCGACAAATCAAGTTTCATCTAGTCCAGATGCATTCTTTGGAGATCCAACTAGACCCGTAGGAGGTAATATTCTTGCACACGCAAGCACATACCGAATCTACCTTCGTAAAGGAGGTAAGAACAAGCGAGTTGCAAAGATGGTAGATAGCCCACACCACGCTATGACTGAAGCAGTCTTTGAGCTTGGAGAAATGGGTGTACAAGATACCGAAGAACATCTTAAAACTGTAGAAAAAAATGCTGCAAAAGCTGCCAAGGAAGCTGAAAAGGCTGCCAAAGAGGCTGAAAAAGAGAAAAAGAAAACAGCAAAAAATGCAAACGACGAAACTGATAACACCATTGCAGAAACATCTACTGAATCTACTATAGATGAATCAGAACCCGTAGAAGAATAATTCTTCTCTCTTTCTTTTTGTAATGTTTGAATAAGGCATACGATATCGTTTCTTTGTGTCAAAAATCAAATGTATTCTATTTGATATTGGTGGTGTGCTAGTTGATTGGCACATGTCTTGGATTACATCTGAGATTGCAAAACGTTTTGAAATAAATGAAGTTGATGTAGTAGAATCTTTTGGTAATTATCTGCCTGAATTAGATTGTGGTAAAATCAAAGAAAAAACCTTTTGGGAAAAAATTGCAAATGATACAAACTCATCGTTGTTGGCACAAACGACTGAGTCTTTATGGAATACTTATTTTCAAAAAAATGCAAAAATAAATCACGATGTATTATCATTAGTTTCTCATCTTAAAGGCAATTATTCATTGGGAATAATTTCAAACATTGAAGAAATAACTCACAAGATAGTTCATGATTGGAGTGTATTGGATAATTTTACACATCGATTTTTATCATATCAAATCGGATTTTCAAAACCTGATGTTAGAATATATGAACACGTTCTAGACTCTCTTCCTTTTGAGGGACAAGATATGGTATTCATAGATGACAAACCATCTAATGTAGAATCTGCTCAAAAATGTGGGATAAACTCGATTCATTTTACAAATTATGCCAAACTAAGAAAGTCTCTTCAGGACCTTGAGATAGAAATAGGAAAACCAGCGTAATTTCTCAGTAAGTATTAAAATAGGGCAGCTAGAGTTTTACTCAATATGACAACTAAGAAGCCTTCTGGTCGTTCTCATGGATTTAGATACAAGACTAGATCTGTGATGAAAAAGGACGAACCACGTGGAGTGGCATTTCTACTTCAAAAGTACAGTGAAGGAGATCGTGCACTTGTCATTATTGATCCTAGGCAACACAAAGGC
>JAWVZS010000025.1:0-9367 GCA_033722055.1 Nitrosopumilaceae archaeon | reverse complement strand
TCCTTCTTTTACATTGATGCATTCTGGTACATGAGCATGAATTGTACTTTTACTTCTTGCATATCTTTTGAATTTACTATAGTATACTGGAGATTCTTTCTGTAACGTAATTGTTTTTCTTGCTGTTGCGGTCTTTACTTTACCATCAAATAATTTACCTCTTATGGAGAGTTTTCCGTGAAATGGACAGTGGATATCATCACACTCATTTTCTGGTTTCTTTACTTGGAGACCTATTTCTTTAGTCATGCTTTCACTCCTATTCTTTCAAATGGTCTTTTGGTTATTTTGTTGCCTTCAATAGTCTTGATTTGATTATTGACAACAAACTTCCAACTGTTGATTGATTTTGGTATTGTTTTTATCGAATTTTTTGTTTTTAATGTGATCATGTTTTTAGTTTCATTTAGTATCACTCCATTTAATCCTACTAACTGTGGATTAGATGAACTAACAATCTTTGTTTGTAATCCTATGAATTCGTGAGATGCGATATTGTCTACAGTAATCATTTTTGCTTCAACTCGTTTAATCTTGTCTTCATTCGTGCAATATCTCGTCTTAATGGGCGTATTTTTCCACTTTCTTTTCGTAACGTTCCTTTTGCTCCATCTACCTTTAATTTGAACAACTCACTTTTTGATTCTTGAATCTTATCTTTCAGATCTTTTTCGTTAAGATTCCTAATTGTTTTCATACTTATACGTGTCATTTGAATTTCTCCTCTTCTTCTTCTAATGTTTCTAGTTCTTTCATTTTTTCCTCATCGAGTGCAATTTGTTCTGATTCTGTTCTTGCCTTTCTTTCTTCTTTAGTTTCATCTCTAAGCTTTCCTGTCTTTTTGTCTCTAACTTGTCTTGGTTTTTCTTCTTTTAATTCAAATTCTGGTATGTATTTTTCATGTCTGGCTATTCTAATTCTTATTCCAATCAAACCCATTGGTGTTTGAACATGTGCAATATCTTCATCCACTATTACGTCTGCATGATGTCCTGCCCTGGGAAGAATCCCTGCTGTGTGTTTCTCAAAGGCAGATCTGTCTCCTCTTAGTTTGCCTGAGATTGTAATTTGAACTCCCATGGCACCATTATCCATTATTTGTTTTAGAGTCCACATTGTTGCACGTCTAAATGCAGTTCCTCTTTCAATATGTGATGCCATTCTGTTACACATTACACTTGGTGACAATTCTGGTTTGTCAATTTCTACTACTGATATCTGTGGATTTTTTAATGCAAAATCGGTTGCTAATCTTTCAGTTAATTCTCTAATTCCAGAACCCTTTCTTCCAATTACTATTCCTGGTCTTGTAACGTGTAAAGCTACTCTTGTTCCAGTTGGTGTTTTTGAAATTTCTGCATGTGAAAATCCTGCATCTTTAATTGCTTCCCGCAAATAATCTTTCAGCAACATCATATTGTAGTTATCTTTTATTACATTCTTTACTGACGACATGTTATACCTCCTGTGCTACTAACTCTACATGAGTTAGAACGTTATTTTTTGGTGTTGCACGTCCCATGGCCCTTGGCGTAAATCGTTTTACTAAAACTCCTTTGTGTATTGTTGCATTAATTATTTTTAATCTGTCTAAATCCATTCCTTTGTATTCTGCATTGGATTCTAAATTGTCTAATAATTTAATGAATTCTTTTGCAGATTTTTGTGGATATCTGCCTGCCATTACTCCTGGATCTGAACGATGGCCTACTTGTGTTTTATATCTTCTAAATGGTACTGCTCTTTCTTTGTTGATTACTGCTTGTAGATAATCTCGAGCTTTTTCAATAGAAAGTCCTTTGATAGATACTGCAATCTCTCTAGCATGTTTATGAGAAATGTCTTTTTCTCTAAGTGATGAACGAACATGTTTTGTTCCATCATAATTTTGAAATGCGTATTCGAATCTTCCCATACTGATCACTTCAATGGTACATATAGACTAGATCGTGATGCACCCACACCTGGTGAGCCATGAACTACTCTTTTGTTGTTTATTACAAATTCACCTAAATAATGACCAATCATTTCTGGAATGATTGTTACTGCAACAAATTCTTTTCCGGAATAGACATTTACAGTGACGCCTACCATATATGGTAAAACTATTAGATCTCGCACATGAGTTTTAATTGGATTTTTATTTTTTCCTGCTTTTGCGGCTTTGATTTCTTCAATTAGTTTTCTTTTACCATCTGTAATTCCTCTAGTTAAAGAACGTCTTTGTCTAGAATTGAATAATTGGAATAATTTCTCTAATGACATGTTTTCTAGCTCTGCTAGCGGTATGCCTCTATAATCAAATTTTTTAACCATTTCTCATATCCTCCGATAGTATAGCTGAGATTTTTCTGTCCATATTAGAGCATTCCTATCTTTGTTGCCAAGTCTCTTGCCTTTTCTGTGTTTTCAAACTGAACAAATGCCTTTTTTCCGTAGATTGTTCGAGCTGTGTTCACTTTGGTCCCTTTTTCATTGTATAGTGCATGTACTGCCTCAACGATCTGTTTTTTTGTGGCTTCTCTGTCTACAATAAAACAAATCTTACTCTCGTTTTCAACCATGGCAAAGGTTTTTTCTGTGATGTATGGTTTAAGAATGATTTTACTTGCTTGTTCTACATTCATTTCATTTTCACCATTAATTCAAGATGTGGAGACTTTATTTTTCCTATTTCTTCTATAGCAGATTTAGAATAAACTGTTAATCGTATGAGATCAGAACCTGGAGCAAGATCAAGTACACTCAAATCTCTTACTGACCTTACCTCTACTCCTGGAAATGAACCACATGCTTTGGATATTTTTTTATCATCTTTTGTAACAAACAAGACACTCTTTCCGATTTTTTTGTTTCTTCCTCTAAGTGATGATTTTCCTGTTCGTGGTTTTCTTACTTCAAGTCGTTTTACATCGTCAACGAGCTTCAATGATTGTAAAACTTTTGACATTTCTGATGCTTTGGATATTGATTCAATTTCATCAGATATTATTATTGGAAATGATTCTATTTTATCCACTTTATGTCCCCTTTCCTCAACTAATTTTTTTGATGTTGTTGCAGCTATTGCAGAACATAATGCAAGCTTGTTTTCTTTTTTGTTTAGTTTTTTATGAATTACTCTATCTACAATTGGTGGATGTGCTTGCCTTCCACCTCTCACTGATGCAACACCACCAGCTTGACCTTCTCGTCCTCCGCCTCCTCCTCGCATCTTAGCAATACGTGAGACACCACGTCCTGTTGGTGGATCATTGGATCTGGCTACGACATCCATACCTGCTGTTGGATGTCTTCCTTGTGGTTGGAATTTATGCGAATTCAAATTAGTATATGCTTTGTGTATCAAATCTTTTCTTACTGGTGTTGAAAATACTATTGGAAGTTCTACTTCCCCTTCTTTTGCTCCGTTAGTTGAATAAGCAGTTGCTTTCATTATACAACAACCTCCAAAATATTTGGTTTAATGACTTTTGCCGGAGCATTACGTATTTGTCTTCTTAGTTTGATTAATCGCCTATATGTTCCAGGAACTGAACCTTTTAGAATAATAAAATCTCCTTTAACCTGCCCAAAGTGTTTAAAACCACCATCTGGATTAATTTTTAATTTATTTTCACTTGTATTACTCATTATCATAATACGCTTATTGTATTCGACTCTTTGATGAAATCCCATCTGACCTGCTCTGGGAACTGTATACATGACGTTTTGTGGTGAAATAGGACCTAGAGAACCAAGTTCCCTTACTGTTTTTCTGGATTTGTGTTGTTTCTTTTTTGCACCATATCTTTGAATTACTCCTTGCCATCCTTTGCCTTTTGTAATAGCCGCTACATCTACACTTGAGCCAGTTTCAAAAATTTGCTCAATTTTAATTTCTTTACCAAGATTTTCTTTAACATAATCAAATTGTTTTTTAATATCTCCGCCTTGAACAGAAGCTTCAAAAACATATGGTTTCTTTTGTTCTAATCCTGCAGCTCTTGGAGATACAGCAACAATTGCATAAATTTCATTAATAGTTCCTAGTATTTTTTCAGCTCTTTCGATTGCACCTTCTTTCGATTTTAGTGATATTTGTTTAGAAATTTCTTTTGGAATGTCTTCTGCAAAAATATCGAATTCTGCATGAAGTCCTTCTGTGTCTTTGGAGTATCCTCTCATTCCTAAAACCAAGATTGGTGGAGTTACAAGTACGGTTCCTAAACTAACTAGTTGTTTGCCTGCATTTGGAGTCTTTTCACGATCATCAATACTTACAATTTGTACACAACCAGCCTTGAAACCACAATGGGCAAGAATCTGTGGTTCGTCAGATTTTACTTTGGGCCATCCACGTATCCGTGCTTCCATACTTCTTGCACGAGCTCTTGGAAGATATGCCAGACTTCCTCTTCTTGGCTGACTATGCTTTCTATGTCCCATGGTAAACGAAAATCATCGTTAACCGTCTTATATACCGTGGGGTTAACGAACTTTTTAAAATTAAACTATGGTTCAATTATTTCGGATAATGTATTCCACATTGTTATGCCGCCAATAATTATTCCGATCGCACCTAATCCCATAGCCAATATGAGGAAATTCTTACTTGTTTTCATTTTGTCTTCTAATTTGTGTTCTTATACATATTGATAATGGATAATGTACCTAGTAATGCTTCCTCGAGTCTAACTGTTTCTGTTGCTTGCTCTGGAAAGAAATTGAGTATTTTTGAATTTTGAATTTTATTTAATTTATTTCCGATTATTTCATGAACTCCTTTTTCAGGTGATCCAAATACAATCAATGTTTCTTGATCTTTTTTAAGATATTTCAAAATTTGATCTTTTGTTACTGTTTTTCCTTTCCTAGATGTAATTATTATTGGACCTTTCCATTCATCTAAAAGTCCAAACAGATTTGCTCTCTCTTTTATTTTATATCCCCAATAAGTTGATGCTTCTTCTTTTGAAATTTTCTTAACTGCAAAATTTGGATATCCCTCTTTGAACTGTACAGTGATTCTTTTTCCGACATTTTCTTTATCAAAGAAAGGAACTAGTTGATTGATTCCTACATCTACAAATTTTTTTCCTTTTACGCTGACAATTATGCCGTCTCTAATATCTCCCTGCTTGATTTTTTTTGAATTTGATGGAGTTATGTGGCTTGGTATTTTTAATGGATGTAATACTCCGGCAAATTTTAATTCATTCATTTTTGGAAACAGTCTTTTTCTCAGAAATTGAGGCGTGTCCAAATATCGTAGGATTGTTACAAGTAAGCTTCTATCTTCTTTATTTTGACCATCTTGATAAATGAATATTGTGTTAATCTTGAATATAGCTGCAGCTCTAGCTAATTGAGATATTTTTCTAGTTTTATCCATCTTGGTTGATTCATCTGATAATGAAGAATCTGGAATCGCAATAGATAATTTCAAAGATGTTTCCTCAAATAATGCAAGTTAGATTAATTGTTTTGTTGTGGATATTTTTCCTTTGCAACTTTAGCAAAATTTGCTACTTGCTCTGGAGACACAATTTCGAATTGTTGTTTGTCTGATGTTATGTGTGCCATTCTAATGTGTTCTGTACCTTGCTTATCTTCACTTGAAAGATAAATGGCTGCAGTAGCTAATGCAGAAGCTTCATCTAATGATAAATCCTCTTTGTATGTTTTTTCTAGAAAATCAGTTACTTGATCTGAGCCAGAACCTATTGCAACAGCATCATATGAGATGTACGTCCCGCTAGGATCAGTTAAGTAAAGATATGGTTTGTTTTGATTTACTCCTCCTAGGATTAATGCCACACCAAATGGTCTCACTCCTGCATATTGTGTGAATTGTTGACATTGATCAGCCAAATGTTTTGCTACAGTTTCAACATCAACATCTTCATCATAAATCAATTTGTTGCTTTGTGAGAAAAATCGTGCATTATCTACTTGACTTCGTGCATCTGGGATATACCCTGCAGCAGCTACTCCAATATGATCTGCAATTTGAAATATTTTATGAGCGGTATCTGATATCTGTAATTTTCTTGGTTTTTCTTCTACTGCAATCACAATTCCATCTTTGCTTTTTATCCCTACTGCGATAGTTCCTCTACGAACGGTTTCGATTGCATATTCTACTTGATACAATCGTCCATCTGGTGAAAATACCGTAATTGCTCTATCATAACCTTGTTGCGCAGGAAGCATTTTGATTTGAATCTTTGAAAGTTTAATTTAAGTCTAGCCTATTTTCATTTGGCGTGAAACATGAAATTCAGTTTTCTGGCCACAAAAATATTAGATCTTTACATCAGAAAACCATAGAAATTACAAAAGATTCCTCTCTTACAGTTAATGGAGATTGCATAGTTGGTGTTAATGCCTCACATGCATGTGATGATCTTCCCATAGAACTAAAGAACAAGTTACAAGATTCTAAATGCAAAGTAAAATTTTCCCTTAAAGTAGGTGATTATGTTTTTACAGTACATGGAAAAGGTAGTCCAGATCTAGTTCTGAATCATAAAACTGACATAGTTATTAGAAAAAGTAGTTTCACATGCCCGCGTACTTTGGCCATACAATGCGATAAAGCCTCCGATGTGATCCCTAGAGAAATTATTACCATGTTGCAAGATCCTAAAACTAAAGGTCTTCTAATAATCGAAGTTTGATAAACTAATTATTTAATTAGAATTTATAATGAACAAATTTAATCACATGATATGGGATTAAAAACTAAAATTTTTATTGTAATCCCGCTTGCTATTTTTGCAGCAATAATTTTTGGATTTGGAATATACAATACAGTCTGTAAAAATGCAAGTATCCCTTTGATTGATTGTTGATCCTTTTTTTGTTAATTCCATTTTAGCACGAATTTCTTAAACTATTATGTTTCTAAATAAACATGCAAAACACATCAATTGAGCTTCCGATATCTGAAACTCCAACCGAATTAGAGATGAAGAAATTACGCGAGTACTTTCGGGAAATGCCTATAGAAGAAATTTTGTCTGGATTAAAATTTGCCAAAAATAGATGGTCAGCAAAAGACTCTGGTACACTGAAAGTAGGACGAAAAAGCATAATCCAAAAAGAAGTTCATTCAGTAACTACAGAACAAGCTCAATGGAGATTAAAAAATTGGAAGTTAATGATTTCCAATTACAGAAGACGTGGATATAGTTACCCCACAATATCTAGAATTAAAAAAATTTTAATTCAAAAAAGTAAAAAAAGAAAATAATTTTCTATAATAAAACGTCTGACTTTGTTTTGTTTACTACGTCTTTCTTTAAACTATCTGGAATATCTGGAATTGTAGTTTGTGTTTGTTTCTCTATAACTGAATGTGCTTCTTGAAGTATTGCCATGGTATCTGCATTTTCCGCTGTGCCAACATTCATGCTATTGGCATCTGCTACTGCAGAGCCCGATAGTAAATCACCTAAAACACTTGACAAATCTTGCATAGATGCATTTGCTTCAGGCATTATTCCGCTAATCGAAGAACTAATTCCCTTGATTACAGACATTGCAGGACTTAGTGTAACTACTACATCACCAAGCTCTGATACTGTATTTAGTCTGAGGTTTATTTGCTCCATTGATAATCTGGCATTTCCTACCATATCACGCATTTTTCGTACTTGGACTAACTCATTTGCATAGGCTTGTGCATATGCATTATTGTGACTTCTTTGTGCATTTACGATTTTTTCAAAAATTTTTTCATGTTTTGCTTGTAATTTTTCATGAATTGTTTGTAATTTTGATATTTGTAATTGTAATTTCTTTTGTGCTAAGTCTAATTTGTTCTTAAGTGGAGCATCTGGCTTTACCTTTCCCATTACTTTCTGAGATAGGCTTTCTCCTCCAGTACTATTCCATGAGTTACTTATTCCCAATTTCCCCATTCTTGGTTGAAATTTTAGTTTTAAACAACACTGTATCTATACTATCTGTAACCAGAGTTACACAAGCCTATGGTTACAATTAACCAAATGTAAAAGTAAATACTTCAAATCCTTTTTTTGGAATTGATAGTTCTAGTTCATGCGTAGATGGCTCTTCGCTGTTTATGATGTTGTATAGTGCCGGCTCATTTACTTGCAAGACATTTCCCTGCATGTCATTTCCCATGTATTTTTCCGGTAATGGATTACCGTCTAGAAATATCTTGATTTCTGATTCCCCCGAAGCTACTATGTTTACTTGTTTTGCGTGAAACAATAGTTTAATGGTTCCTTCATTGGATTCTAATCTCATACCATCTTTGAAATTATGCCATTCTCCTGAAAGATAGAATTTATGAAGATCAATGTTTTTAGGAATTTCGTACTTGACAATTTCTTCCGGTTGGAATCCCTGAGAGTTTCCTAATTGATTTCTGCCTTTAGCTAATTCATATCCCAAATAAAGCTCTGGTGTTCTAAAAGATGTGTGCTCAAATTCCTCTTTTTCTACCAATGAATCGGCAGATGTGAGTTTTATTCCCATAGATTCTGCTCTTTCTTCTAACAATTCTTGAATTATTTTCTCTGTTTCTTTGTATGCACCTTCTCCAATATGATCATATCTTATGTATCCTTCATGATCAACAACATATTTTCTAGGCCAGTAATGATTATCAAATGCATTCCAAGTATCCCAATTGTTATCTAAAACAACTGGATAATCTATTCCATATTTTGAAACTGCCATTTTTACATTATCTACATTTTTCTCAAATTCAAATTCTGGTGAATGCACTCCTATAATTAACAAACCTTGTTCAGAATACTTGTCATCCCAAGATGTAATGTATGGAAGTGTTCTGATACAATTAATGCATGTATATGTCCAAATATCGTACAAAACCACTTTCCCATCAATTTCAGCCTCTAATTTTTCTGGGGTTGTATTCAAATAATGAGTTATCCCAACTAGTCCTGGAGATTTTTTGAACTTTGATTTATCGATAGATTGTTCACTTTGTTCTTGTGTGCTTGGTTTGTTTTCTTCATCTAAATATGAAAAAAATGTGCCAATTATTGCTATACCCACTGCTATTATTATGCCCAAAATTATTGCTGTTTTTATTTCTGTTTTCATATTCTTACCCTAAGTACAATAACTCGTTAAGTAATGGAAAGTTTGCAATATATGCTATCTGATTAGTATAAACAAGAATTCCTAGTATAATTATGAATGCACCTAATACTATAGAATAATATTTCAAGTGTTTACTCATCATTCTGATTATTCTGTTTGCTCTAGAAAAGAAAACTGCCATTACTATGAATGGTATTCCTAATCCCACTGAGTATGCTAAAAGTAAATTAAATGCCACAGACGGCGTTGTTGCCGCAAGAGTTAGGATTGTTCCTAACACTGG
>JAWVZS010000024.1:0-9450 GCA_033722055.1 Nitrosopumilaceae archaeon | reverse complement strand
GCTGCAGGAATTGAAACTAATGCATACGGATTAGCAAAAATGTATTCTGATGTGTGTTCTAAAATTATTATTGATTCTAAGGATAGAATGTTATCGAAAAAAATCCAGAATTTAGATATGAAAGTTTATGAAACAAAAATTACAATGAAGACTAAACAAGCAGAGAATGCTTTAGCTTCTTTTATTCTAAAACAAGTTCGCATCTAATTTGAGAATAGCTGCAATCATTCCAGTAAAGACATTTTCTAAAGCTAAAACTCGACTAGACATCAGTAAAGAAAAAAGAATAGAACTATGCAAAATTATGTTAGAAGAAATTCTTCAAACGTTATCAATATCACCCAAAATAGAAAAAATTATCGTAGTAACAAAAGACCACGATGCACTTGAGATCTGTGACAAATTTCAAACAGTTACAATACCAGATGAAACAGAAGAGGGAGTAAATACAGCAGTAGCACTAGCTGACAAATATTTAGCAGAGCAAAATTTTGATGCATCTATTGTTTTACCTCAAGACATACCGTACATAAAAACACAGGATATTGATTTTTTACTAAAATTTCAAACCCCCCCAAATTTTGCAATAATTGTACCATCAAGAAAGTTTGATGGAACAAATGCCCTGGTAAGAATGCCTATTGACCTTATGAAAACATGTTACGATAACAATAGCTATAGAAATCATATGAAGATTGCAAAAGAACAAACCAGAAATGTTGCTCTAGTATTTGTTAAAAGAATAATGTGGGACATAGATGACGTAGAAGACTTGGAATTAGTATTACAAAACAACGAAAAACCAAATTTTTTGAAAAAATTAAAAGAAATTTTAGAAGACTAAAGTTATGCTTCCAATGATTTTGTTTTAGAAGTTATCTTTTGAACGACTAGAATGGCTATAGATAATGCACCGGAAACAAGTAGAAGTAGTTCCATTGTTCCAAATAGAGAATGTGAAAATGATTCTTGTAGAGTTATTTCATTTATTTGTGATATTAAAGTAGCATAAGAATATACAAAATAATTTGTTGCCCAATGAATCAAAATTGCAGCAATTAATCCAAATCTAAAATAAACCCATCCAAGTATGATGCCACTTGTTGCAGCTTGTAAGAATTTTCCATTACTCCAAGGCTCACCCATTATCAGATGAGATAAGCCAAAAAATATTCCAACTACAACGATTAATGAAATAACTTTTCGTTTATCATATACATGAAGATATTTTTCAGGTTTCCATAAGGATTTAAAAAAATACTTCCATGAGGTTTTATAGGAATAAAATGCAAACAATGGCAAACCTACAAGTAAAACGCGAAAACCAAATTCCTCTACAATAGGCGCCAGAGTAACAGCATAAAATTGTATTAGATCATTATCTATTTGAGGGGCAACTATAGACACTCCAAAGGCTTCTTGTGTGAAATTAATTATTCCAGAAATTAAAACTAAGATAGAAAACCATGTGATTATTGCAAACATGTAATTAGATTTTGAATTGATGTGTCCAAGAGAAAGTGCATGTGTCAAGCTCTTAAGGAAATTATTTTCAGGTCCAAGAAAGGCAATTGCAAATAGTATGGCATAGATGGACCAAAGAATAATGAATGCATCTCCTATTACAAATTCAAATGGAACTTCAAAACTAATCCCGCCCACAAATAAATTAATTTTATCTAACGGATATTGAAAATTAATTTCGTTGCCAATTTCAGAATTAAAAACAACAAATGCACCAATTGGAAAAGACAAAATCATCATTCCAAATATGATAGATAAAAGTGCAGAATGAGGAATTCCCAATCCTTGAAGGATTTTGTTTGAGGGTTCCAATTTTTATCTAGTGTAATTCTATACTAGATTCTGGAAATCCTAAATTGACTAAAGCGTCTTTGATTGTGTCTCTATGGTCGCCTTGCAAAAATATGTAACCATCTTTTGCAGTACCACCACAAGCATACTTGTTTTTTAGTTCTTTTGCAACAGTGTCTAGATCATTTAGTTTAGGATCCAAGCCTTCAATCATTGTACCTTTTTTTCTAAATCGTCGCGTTTCTAATCGAATAATTATTTTAGTACTGTCTTTTGCTAGTTCACCACAAGCACATAGATCTTCAGGAAGGCCACATGTATTACAAATAACTGCCATTCGTTCAGTCAATCTCCATCTCAGGTACTATTAAGCCTTGTCTGCACATAAATTTAGAAAATTATATTGGTATTTTTTACCATGTTACTGGTAGATATATCATGGATAATGATCTTACAAAGAAAGCAGTTGAGATGTTACTGAAAGGTGCCACACTGTTAAAGGAACCATGTCCTTATTGTTCTGGGGTAAGAGTGATGAAAGACGGTCATGCATTATGCGTTAATTGTGGCAAAGAGCCTCAAATCAAGCAACCAAAAGAAATCAAGTCCGAAAAAACATCGACTATTGAAATTCTAGAAAAAAAACTAGAGGATCTTTCAAAAGAATTAGAAGCAGAAACAGATTATGAAAAGCAACAAAATATTCTAAAATCAATTAATTCACTTGTAGAGACAATTCAGAAGGTAAAAGGGAAACAATAAAGTTTTTATGTAAATCAGCAAGCTTTGAAAGCTAGCCATGAGTAGTAAAAAGAAAGGCGCACCGCTCCCAGCATCCAGCGGAGGCTTGATGAGGTTCTTTGAGGATGAAACAAAAGGATTCAGAATCGATCCAAAAATTGTTGTATCGATTCCAATTAGTCTCATTGCAATTTCATGGGCAATAGACATCTTCCTTACATAGGAGGATAACATGGAAAAATCATCTGATGATGTATCTCGAATTCATGGTAGATATTCTTTAACTTTAATCAATCCATCGTCACATTATTTTTCATTAGGAGTTTCAATTGTAATTGCGGCAGTAATTACATTAACAGTTTACATAGGATATTTGAAATCACAGGAATTTTATCTAATACTACCCATAATAATTTCGGTTCTAGTATTTACACAATTTATCGATACAAGATATATCAAAAATAAAGAATACTCAAAATCATTACATTCGTCACTTTTTGGAAATATCATCTGGTTATTAGTAATACTAGTAGGAATGTTGTCAAGTTCCATTTTAGGAAAAGAACCTTCAATATTTTTTGTTACAGAAGGTATGTTTTTGTTTGCAAGCTTTAGAATTGGGATTTACACTACAGTGTTGGGATTAAGTTTACCAAAAGCTTGGGCAATTTGTTTTATACAGCCCTTAGCCATGTATTTGATATTAATTCCATCAGATTTATGGTACGAATCATTAGTTAATTTGAAAGCATTAAGTTATGGATTTTCTTTTGCAGTAATTGCATCAGTATGGTCTGTATTAACTGATAGGGCAGGTAGACCCAACATAAAAAGCACACATAAACTAATACAAGCATATCTAGGCTCACAAAGAAATGATTATTCTGAAATTGAAAAAATAATCGAAGAACAATCAAGAAAAACAAATGTATCTACATCACAAATAAGATTCAACAAAGAAAACAATACAAATTTTAGCATGGTACTTCCAGAAATACACCCAGGTCCATATCACCCCATTGGAGGAAGCAATATCCCCTATCTTATTTATAAAAAATTGGATTCTAATGCAATGGTCATGCATAGTATTTCTGACCATGCATTAAACTTGCCATCAAAAAATGAAGTAGAAAATTATCTAAAAACAATAGACCGTATTGAACTAAAGCAGGAAGGAGTAACATGTACAGAGCCAGTCAATGTGCAGATCAATAAATCAAGAGTAATTGGATTGTTATTTGGTAAAAATGCATTATTGTTTCTTTCATTATCACCACATGGGATGGAAGATCTTCCAAATTATATCAAAACGGAAATCGAACAATTTGCAAAAAATAGAAAATTTGAGAGAGTTATGATAGTAGACTGTCATAATGCAATGGGTGAAGAAATATCAAAAGAAGATGGAGAGGATATGCTAAAAGCTGCAAAATCATGTCTAGATACTCTAATGACAAAAGAAGAATTCCCAATCAAGATAGGGTATGCAAATTCAAAAGACATGAATCTATGGAGTGAGGATATGGGTATGGGCGGATTAGGAATCGTATGTTTAGAAATAAACAATAAAAAATACTTTATGGCCTGGGCCGATGCAAACAACATGGCAAATGGCGTAAGAGAAAAAATTGTTAATAATTTTGAAAAAAACGGATACAACCTATTAGAAATATGTACATCTGATACGCATTATGCTCCAGTCAAAGTACGAACAAAGACAGGGTATTATCCATTTGGTTCAAAAACAAATCCTAGCACCATTACAGAATGGTTATTAAAAATTGCAAAAAAAGCAGAAGAAGAGATAAGCACAGCAAAATTTCAAATTCTTGAAAACAACGTACCAGTAAAAATAATGGGGCCAAAAATTTTTGAAGATTATTCCAAAGCTTTGGACAACTCTTTAAATTTAGTAAAAATGTTTATGATTGGTTCTATTGCAGTGTTTCTATCTAGTCTTTTTCTATAGAATTCATCTGATCCAGATTACCATAAAATTCATCAATAAAGGAAGAAAATTGAAAAATTGGTACTATTGGAACTTTGTTAATAAAATCTACTTTATCAGCATAAAGAGTCACTATAACAGGAATAGCAATAGCCCCTTCGGTTTTTGAAACATAGTGTTTAGTTCTATCTATTTGTTTTTGAGCAGCCGTCTTAAGTGCAGAATGTGATGAATATTTCCAGTGTTTACAGTCAATTAGCATTGCTACACCTAAACGAATTCCTATTACATCTATTTCCATCCTAGGTTTTGTCAAAATCAAGTTTTGGATTGTAGCAAAATTTTTTTCTTGCAGAATTTCTTTTACTAATCCTTCAAAATTTCTCCAGTCAATAGATTCAGCAATTTCATCTATTGGGAATCCTTGTTGTAGTAAAAATAAACCAGCTTTTAATTTATCACTAGAAGTAAATTCAAATTTATCATTTAATTTTATTCCAATACCATTTTTTGAAAATTCTGTAAGTATTTTATGGGAATCAATTTCATTAAATTTTGTAACTGCTGAGAAATCTTCTACAGATATTTCTCCTGGTATGATTCCTTTTAGTGCAGGAATAAACATTCTTGGGTTCAAATCTATTTGCAAATAGGGCATTTACACATTATAGGTTTTAGGAGTTAATAGAGAATGGTTATTCTGAAATACATTTTATTACAACCAGAATGAATCAAACATCATGAAGAAAATGCTAGTGGTGATGCTAGCTTTAACGTTAAATGTTTTTTTTGTAGGACAAGCATTTGCAGAAAAACCAACATTTTTTGAAACTGTAAAATTTATTCAATATCTTGATGAAAATACAGCACTAGAAGAAGTTAGAAATGGGAATTTGGATGTCTATTATTATAGGATTTCTTCGGACAGACTTGAAAATGTTAAATCACGTGAAGGTTTGGATGTTTTCGAATCTACGGGTGGCTCGTACAGCATACTAGTAAATCCAGCAGAATCTGAAAAATTCAATCCATTTTCAATTAAAGATGTAAGATTTGCCCTAAACTATCTAGTAGATAGAAAGCTAATTGTAAATGAACTTATGGGCGGGTATGGTTCACCAATGATTTCTTATTATTCACCACTAGATCCAGAATATCTATCAATAATTGAAACTCTACAATCGTTTAATTTTAGATATAATCCAGTATTGGCCAATCAAATAATTGAAGAAGCACTTCTAAATTCGGGAGCGAGTAAAATTGATGGGAAGTGGATTATGAATGGAAAACCAATTGAAATTTCTATCTTTATACGAAGTGATGATCCAGTACGAAAATCTATAGGAGAAATTTTAGCATCGGAATTAGAAAAGATTGGATTTGTTGTGACTAAAGATTTTGGAGATTTGAATAAAGCTTTTGTTGTTGTGTATGGTTCAAATCCTGCAGATTTAAGATGGAGTCTATACACTGAAGGATGGGGAAGATCTGCATTTGTAAGATATGATTCTGTAGGACTGGGTCAAATGTATTCACCATGGTTTTCTAATATGCCAGGTTTTAATGATCCAACTTATTGGAATTATAAAAACGAAAAACTCGATTCGATTACACAAAAAATCTATGCAGGTAATTTTGAATCAAAAGAACAAAGACAAGAATTAATTCAAGAAGCAATACAAGAAGGAATCAACGAATCAGTTAGAATTTTTTTGGCAAGTAAAATTGATCAGTACATAGTAAATAAAAAAATCGAGGGAGTGGTAAATGATTTTGGTGCAGGAGTTCCAAGTAGATTCACTCCAATAAATGCAAATTCGGATTCATCTCAAATGGTAATAGGTGTAAAGCAAATCTATCAAGGGGCATGGAATCCAGTTATGGGATTAAGTGATAGTTACAGTAGACATATTTGGGGAATAGTATCAGATCCTGCAATCTTTATGCATCCCTTTTCAGGAAAAGCCTTACCTATAAGAGCAGATTGGAAAGTTGAAACTGCAGGGCCAAACAATAGTTTGGAAATTCCATCAGATGTGATCATTTGGAATCCGTATGAAAGAAAATGGACTCAACCAGATCCAGAAAAAATTGCAAAAAGTAAAGTTACTTTTAATTTCAAAATGAGTAATTGGCATCATGGTCAACCAATTGACATGAAAGATATTGTATATTCTCTATATTTTACAATAGACTGGGGAACAAATACTGGTGAAAATGACAAAACATTTGATACAGAATTTACACCAAGAGCGGCACAGGCAGTAAACACCATTACAGGAATACGAATCGTAGATGAAGATACACTTGAAGTATACGTAGACTATTGGCACTTTGATGAAGGAGAAATTGCAGAGTGGGCGTCAGTTTGGAGCGTGATGCCATGGGAGATGTATTTTGCCATGGAAGAAGCAGTAAAAGATGGTTCTGTCTCTTTTTCGAGATCAGGTGCAACTAGTAAAGGAGTCAATTGGTTATCACTATTAATTCCAAATGATTCAAAAATTATTCAAAGATATTTAGAAGAATTTAAAGAAAGTAAAACAGTTCCAGAATCATTAAGATTTTTTAAATTACAGAACGATTACTTTGTAAATAGATACAGTTCATCAATATCGTGGATTCAAGAAAATAATCATGGAATTATAAGTAATGGTCCATATGTTTTACAAAACTACTCACCAGAATCAAGAACAATTTTGGTACGAACATTTGCTGATGATACATATCCTTTTGATGCTGGACGTTGGAGTGAATTTGAACAAGCAAAAATACCAAAAATCACGCATATAGAGATACCAAAAATAGTAAACAAAAATGACGAACCACAAATCGAAATAGAAACCGAAAATACAGATCAAATAAAATATTTTATGAAAAACAGCCAAGGAAAACTCATAGAATCAAATAATGTACAGATAACACAAAATAGCAATTCAATAATGATTCCAAAAAATGTGGTTAGCAATCTAGAGTATGGATCTAGTGAATTGAAAATATTTGCATTATCAGATGATGTATTAAAACCAGATTTTTACACAACCAGTATACTAATTACAGAAAATAAAACTGAATTGCCTGAAATTAGTAAAAATATATCTTTAACAGAAGAAGGTTTGGACCAAACAATACTTGTGATGATCAGTGGAATTATTGTGGCAGCGATAATAATAATTTTTATGAAAAAAAGAGCTAATTCCTAATTAATCGGTAATCAGTTAAAATATTTTCAATGTCTTTTTCAGTTTTAGCTTTAGAGTATTCAGAAAATAAATTCTGATTTAATTCAAAAAAAGTATGTCCCCATTTGAACTTGTCAAGTATTTCGTATGCCTGATTGCTTTCACCCAAAATAAAAAGTGCCGCAGATATGGCTTCAGCGGTTGTAAGTTTTCCTAATTTTGAATAATTTACAGGATTCCCAGCCAATAAAGGAGGAAGTTTACGAGATATGCCTGAAAAGTTTTTTGAAAATTCTTTGTCTGCCTTATTCCAAGAACAATCAATTCCAACTATAGAAGAAATGGAGGGTTTATCAGCTGAAAGTAGTGTTTTTTCTGCAAATGGATGTAAAACCAGGGTTTTTGAAAAAATTTTTTTTATTGGTTTGGCAAGATTAAATTTGATCATTTTTGCAGCAGTACATTTCTTAGGATCATCTTGATAAAACATCAATACTTGTAGCTTCATTTTCTGTAAAAGTGAGTATCACGTATTTTGTTCTTACTCTAGAGAATAGTTGATTTTATAATATAATCTAGACACTTGATCATCTTTGATTACTTGAATATCCCACACAGTATCAGGTAAGAAATCTGAATCAGATTCGGGTAAAATCGAGAATTTCTCTAATCTTACATCAGGTCCGCTGTATCTTACCTTGAACTTTTGGCCATCAGTCTCAATAATTTCATAAATTGCACCTGGTTTTCTTGTAGAATCATTAATCAAACATTCTTCTGCCTGACCAATTACACACGTTCCAGATTCAGTGTTTACTTGAAGATTAACACTTGACATATCATTCCTATCAGGTGTCAGCATAGAACCTTGAAGAACACGTGGTTTCCAAGACAAATTATCAATTGTTTTTGTTTGTGTTTGAACAAAAATTTCATTGTCTGAAATGCGGTTTTCTTTTTCAATTAACTTTTGTAATGGTTCAGGTTTTGCCTCCACTGGCTTTTCTACAACTTTGAATTTTAGTGATTTAGTATCAAAGTCCATATCTACTATTACTTCATAAAGCCCAAGGCTAGATGGATTATTTGGAATAGCATAAACATATGAGAATGAACCAGACGGGTTTGGTCTAATTTGAGTTGGTGTACTTGTATGTTTGCCACAATAGAAAGAACCACATGTTATTTCCGTTTCAGATTTCTTTATCACACTAACTTTGTAAGTTTCTAAATAGATCAATTTGTTTGGTTTACCTGTTACAAGTACAGTATCTCCAGGATAGTATTCTGCCTTATCAGTAGTTGCAATTAATGAGACTGGTCCATCAATTCCAAATACAAAGTCATTTGCTACTGAAAACTTAGTTTCAGCTTGTTTTTTAACATAATTAGCTTTTACGATATATTCTCCAGTTGGAAATATAGTAGCTGGTAACTCAAACAGACTTTCAAAAGATCCGCCTTGATTAGGATAAACAGATGCCTCATGAATCACAGGGTGTGGGAATTTACCTGATAATACCTTAATTGCGACCCTTTCTGGTACAACAAGTCCTTCGGTTCCTTGTTCACGTTTGATTACTTCGCCTATGACTTTTAGTTTTTCTCCGGGATGGTAGATAGGTTTGGCGGTGGTCACTGACAGCGGAGGAATAACAAGCGTATCATTGACTGGATCTTCAGACACTTTGAAGAACAAAGATTTGTTTAATGATTTTGTAGATACTATAATTTTGTATACTCCAATATTTGATGAGGACAATG
>JAWVZS010000023.1:0-9550 GCA_033722055.1 Nitrosopumilaceae archaeon | reverse complement strand
TGACTTTCAAGACGATGAATTGGTTTTAGGAGTAGATCCAGGACAAAGAATAGGTTTGTCAGTATCATATTCTGGGAGAGAAATTGAAAACTCATTACATTCATCTATAGAAAAATTGGTAACGCATATTGTAACAATTCTTGGTAAGTTAGGAGCAAAAAGAAAAGTTGTAAAAATTGGGAATGGTAATATGGAGATTGCAAAAAAAATTTGCGATATGTTAAATCTCAGGTTTTGTTCGTCGTTTGAGCTTGAATTTGTAGATGAAAAAAGTACTAGTCCTAGAATGAAAAATTATAATCAAAGAGGGAAACGGGATATGTTAGCAGCAAGATTCATTTCTCAAAGAGAGGGTTATCGTCATTTCATTTTGCCTTTATCTATGACTGGTTGAGTATAGTTATGAAATGCCCATAAAGAGGATATAATTAACTGAAGTAATTTTACAATTTATCTTGAGTACGGCTATTCTAATAACATATGATGATGAGGATGCAATAAGTGAAGCAATAGCATTATGCGAAGCAGCAGGATACAAGGTAGTTCACATAGTCAGACAAAAATTCCTAAAACGGCAAAAATATGGAATTAGTGAAGAAATTATAGAAAGGGTAGAAAATATTGCAAAAAACCTAAGACCCGATGTAATCATTTATGATGAAGTACTAAAACCAAGTCAAAATTACAATTTAGCATCAAAGTTTCATAGAAATATCTTAGATAGAGAAACTTTAATTTTAGAAATTTTTGAGCGTAGAGCATCAAGCTCAGAATCAAAATTACAAGTAAAACTAGCTCAAATGCGTTATGAGATGGGAAGGGCAAAAGAGAAAGTAAGGTTAGCAAAAATGGGAGAGCAACCAGGGTTTATGGGAGTAGGTAAATTCGAAGTTGATGTGTATTATAATGACATTAGAAATAGAATGAATACTGTAAAAGCAAAATTAGTCAAGGCAGGAAAACAAAGAGATCTTCATAGACAGGGAAGAAAAAGACTAGGATTCAAAACAATATCTCTTGCAGGATATACTTCTGCAGGAAAAACAACCTTGTTTAATAGATTAACTGGGGAATTTAGAGAAGAGAGCACAGAGCTGTTTACAACGCTTTCTACTACAACAAGAAGAGTAGACATAGAAGAACAAGCATATTTGATTTCAGACACGGTAGGTTTTATCAGTAAATTACCCGCATACATGATTGAGGCATTCAAATCAACATTAGAAGAATTGATCTACACTGACGTAGTTATAGCAGTTATCGATATTAGTGATAAAAAAACGGATTTACATAAAAAATACAAGAGTTGTCTACACACATTAACACAATTAGGTGTGGAAAAAAACAGACTACTTTTTGCGTTAAATAAAGCAGATATTATTTCTGATGATGAATTAAAAGATAAAGTAAAATTTTTGAATTTAGATAAAAATGAAAGGTGGATAAATGTATCAGCAAAAACAGGAAAAAATATTATGAACTTGAAAAAGTTGATAAAAAACATAATAGATTCAGAAAAACCACAGCCATTAAAAACAAAATCACTGAAAGAAGAACTGAGAAATATCTATGGAAATTGAAGTTGTAAGAATAGGGCAAAGGGTTGTACGAGATGACAGAGTAACAACTCATGTAGCTTTAGTATCTAGAGCATTTGGTGCATCTAAAATTTACATGAATGAAATTAATCCAGAAATTAAAGAAACACTTCAAAAAATTAACGATACTTGGGGAGGAGAATTTGAAGTAAAATTTGAAAACAATCTTAAAGAGATTGTAAAAAAAAGAAAATCAGAATCGTATAAAATCATCCATTTAACCATGTATGGTGAAAATATAGATAATCTAAAAAATGAACTCGAGAAAGAAGATAAAATTGTAATTATTGTTGGAGCAGAAAAAGTACCTAGAGAGTTCTATCATCTAGCTGATTATAATATTGCAGTAGGAAATCAACCTCATTCAGAAATAAGCGCACTGGCAATAACCTTAGATAGAATAAACAAGGGAAAACAATTTCAGAATTCCTTTGCTAATGCAAAAAGACGAATTATCCCATCAAAACAAGGGAAAAATGTGATTGTTAATAAAAAAAGGGATTAATAACAGCCCAAAAAGAATACTTTCTGTTGGTTGACAAATACGAAGATCCTTTTGTAAAAATTGCTGCTATGATAGGAGGAGATGAGTACCTAAAAGTAGCAAGATCACTACTAAAAGCAGAAGACGCAACAGATGAAGAAATTGCAAGCTCAACAGGATTGAGAATCAATATGGTACGAAAAGTGTTGTATGATCTATTTGGAAAATCACTGATTACAGGTATTAGAGTTAAGGATGAAAGAAAGGGATGGTTTGTTTATAGATGGAGAACCAGAAGAGAAGAGGTTGAAAATTTTATTGAGAATCAAAAAAAGAAAATCAGTGAAAGACTACAGCAAAGATTAGATTATGAAAATGCATCAGAATTTTATCATTGTGGAAATGAAGATTGTCCAAGAGTTACATTTGAAAATGCACTAGAAGAAATGTTCAAGTGTCCCTCATGTGGAAATGTTTTGAATCTAAAGAAAAACGATAGATCCAAAAAAGCTTATACTAAAAAAATTGATGAAATAAAAAAAGACATGCAGCAAACATTCTAAATTATGTAATAAGGGTTAGGGCTTGAAACCTGAAAGAATTCCAAAGAAAAAAATTTCAAAAATACTGGTTCCACTTGATGGTTCAAAAAACTCTATTAGGGCTTTAAAAGAAGCTATTAATCTATCTAAATATACCAATTCTCAAATTATAGGAATTTATGTAATTCCAGATGACATATCATCCTTACCACTTGTAGAATTATTTCAACCATTATCTACGTTAAAACCCGCAGGATTAAAACAAAAATTAAGAAAATATTCAGATAAAATTATTTCTGAAGCTAAAAGTTATTGTAAAAAAAATAAAATTAGTTTTTCAGGATTAATCATTCATGGTAATCCTGGGTTAGAAATAATAAAACTATCCAAAAAAAAGAATAATCGAATAAATTTGATCATAATAGGCTCTAGAGGGAAGGGCCCAACTACAGAAATATTCTTGGGCAGTGTATCAAATTATGTTATTCATAAATCAAAGATTCCTGTAATAATTGTAAAATAAGAAATAAGTCTAAATAAACTAGAATATCATATTATACATGTCTGATGAACATCCATCTTTTTGTGATATTATGAAGGATAATACTTCAACAGTAATTAAAAAAATGGAGAGTCAATTACCAATTAATTTTCAGATGTATTCAGACATTTACAAAGAATATTTTCATATTTTAGATGATTTGTTTGGTACTTGTTATATTATTGAAAGAGAAGGGTTTGACAAAACTATGCCACCCACCGTAAGACAGCAAATGGAATCTTATGTAAAATATTGTACCGAATTCACCTTAAAACAAATAGAAAATTATAATTTATTTTTAAATTGGTATTCAAAAATGAGAATATCTGGGATGAGAAATTATGAAGTTTTTGCACATATCATGATAGAAAATTATGGGAAATTTTTGAAAACCATCAATTCTAATTTTGAAAAAATGAGACAGAATAAATAGGGAAAAGTGATCGTGTAGATCTTGGTCCAAATTACCACCACAAATCCAGCAACTGAAGAAACATTAGCTGAATATACTCCCATGGACCAAAATCAGGTAAATGAACTAGTAAGAAGAGCAAAAAGAGCTTTTCCTGAATGGAAAAAAGATTATGAAAAACGTAGAAGTTATGTTTACAATTTAGTTGAATACCTAAAGAAAAACAAAACAGAGTTAGCTAAAGTTGCTACAAAAGAAATGGGCAAAGTTCTCAAAGAATCAATAGGTGAAGTAGACAAATGTGCATGGGCGCTAGAATTTTATGCAGATAATGGTGATAGTTTTCTTTCAGACGAGGTACTAAATACAGATGCAAGAAAAAGTTTCCTAACATTTGAGCCCCTAGGTGTAATAGGATCTATAATGCCTTGGAATTTTCCATACTGGCAGGCATTAAGATTTGCTGCACCTTGTTTAATGGCTGGAAATGTCATCATTATGAAGCCGGCTCGGATTACAATGCAATCAGGTATCGAAATTGAGAAAGCATTTACGGAAGCTGGTCTTCCAGAAGGAATTTTTCAAACAATAAGAGGCAGTGTAGAATCTGCAAATCATCTAATCGATTCTGATGTCAACGCAATTACATTTACTGGTAGTACAAATGCAGGTGCTAAAGTAGGGCAACGCGCAGCAACTAATCTGAAAAAATGTGTTTTAGAATTAGGTGGAAGTGATCCGTTTATTGTATTAGAAGATGCTATTATAGAAAAAGCAGCTGATGGGGCAGTTAAAGGGAGATTTATCAATTGTGGTCAAAGTTGTGTTGCATCAAAAAGATTTTTTGTAGCAAAAAATATTGCAAATGAATTTATCGAACAATTCATCAAAAAGGCATCAAACCTTAAAGTAGGAGATCCAATGTCAATGGAAAATGATATCGGTCCCTTATCTAGTAAAGATGGATTGGAAACAATTTCTGGCATAGTTGAAGATGCAAAACAGAAAGGCGCAGAAATTCTTTTAGGAGGAACAGAGATGGAAGGCAAAGGGTATTTCTACAAACCAACAATTCTAAAAAATGTCAAACCAAACATGAGGATTGCAACAGAAGAAACTTTCGGTCCAGTTGCTCCAATAACAATAGTAGAAGATGAAAAAGAGGCAGTAAAATTGGCTAATGATACAGAATTTGGATTAGGAGCAAGTATATGGACTAGAGATTTAACTAAAGCTGAAAAAATGTCGAGAAGAATAGAATCAGGAATAGTAAGTGTAAATAACGTTGTTGTATCAGATCCTCGAATTCCATTTGGCGGTATCAAACACAGTGGTTTTGGACGAGAGCTTTCAAGATATGGAATGCTTGAATTCGTAAATATAAAATCAGTTAGATTTTATGATAACTTATCTCATCAGCACTTTGTGGAATAGAATACGCATTATTCATCCTCTTCGTAATCACATTCTTCAAGTTCGATATAGATTAGATTTTCCTGCTCATCAAAGAACATCTCAACACAGATATCAGAGGCCAAAGTTGAGGCCAAAGTTTCGGCTAATTCCTTGGTCAGTTCAGATTTTTCACTATCAGAGGAAGAATACCTATACTCTAAAATTTCATCATCATGGAAAAAATCTATTTCAATATCTCCATTCGTAAATTTTCGAACACCCACAACTTCACCAAAAATACTAAAGGTCATTTCCTAATTTTTTTGATGTGAAACCTCTTTTTCTAAATTTGCGGCAAGATTTTCATAAAAGGCTCTATCATTACCTATTTCATTTAATTTTTTTTGTTCAATTTCATTTAATTCTTTATCTACCTTATCTGAAACATATTGTAGACGCGCTTCAGCCATCATAAACAAACGGTTATTCTCTTTCCAAAGATGTTCAGTAATATGTTGAACATATTGACTCATATCAGAAATCAAATTTTCTGATTTGCCAGATTCCAAGTAATATTTAGTTGAAGATTCCATTCGTTTTGCGATTTCTCTAGAACGTTCGTGATCTACTAACATCATTGCAATTGGTCCCATGTTTTTTGGCATTCCTGATTTTTCTAAAGCAGGAAAAAGAGAATTTTCTTCTTTGTTATGATGACAAACATCGGTAAAATTTTTTGTAAAATCAATTACAGGTAAAAGTATAGATTCTGGAATTTTCTTTCCTGAACGAAGGAGTTCAATAGTAGTTTCCATTGATTTAATTACTTTTTCAATTAAATCATGATCTCTACGTAAGGATGCAGTTGACATACTGTTCAAAGTGTAGATATTACCTATATCTTATTCGATTTTAGTACAGAGAATTAAAAGAAAATTTTTGTGCTAACGAACCTTTGGTATCGTTAACTAACAAGCCTTAAGATGAAGAAAGTTTTTTAGATTTTACAAATGCCCATATTTTTTTAGTCATCTCACTAGGAGGTATAGGTTTTTTTCCAAAAACTTGCTCAACTGTTTCTTTTCTTCCAGCAAAATTAATTGCATAACCACCAAAAGGTTTCTTATTAGATTTTGAAGAGGAAGTTTTTTTCTTGGGTTTAGAATTTTTTATTGTTTTTCTAACAGGCTTTTTTTTAGTAGCTCTTTTTTTTGTAGCCAATTTCCTGTACTTTAGCCTTAAAGTAAGTATAATAACTTACATTTTGACATAGTGTAAAACCATGTCATTTTTGAGCCTATGAGAAGATTTTAGGTGTAATTTTGGAGATTTTGAGATTTTTTTGATTCCCCAACCCTCAACAAAGCTTGTTGAGTCTGAACCTCCAATAATTTTAGGAGTTATTGTAAGAAACAGTTCATCAAATAATTGAGATTTGATGAATTGTCCGTGTACATTACCACCACCTTCAACCAATATACTGTCAATGTTTTTTTTTAATAGCTGTTTTAATAGAGTAGTTAATTTAACAGATGTATTACCTGCATAGATAATTTCTACTGGAAACTTTTGTAATTTTTTTATATTATGTTTAGGAATTTTTTTTCTTACAGCTATTATGGTAGGGATTTTAGAAGATGTTTGTAAAATCTTAGAGTTTTTAGGAATAACTCCATTAGAATCTAAAATAATTCTAATTGGATTTTTTCCTTTAGAAAAACGAACTGTAAGTAAAGGATTATCCTTTAAGACGGTATTCTTTCCTACTATGATGGCATCAACTTTTGATCGTAGCTTATGTAGTCTAGTCAAATCTTCTTTTGAAGAAAGTTTTGATTCGCCAGTCATAGTTGCAAGTTTTCCATCTATAGATACTGCAGCATTTAAAATTATTTTAGGCCTATATTTTTCCATGTACAATCTTTCCATTAATCATAACAGCTTTAATTGCGGTTTCAGATGCTCTGTGTATTAAAGAAGCATATGGATCATGCATAGGTTCTAAATCTAAAGAATGTTTGTCTATAAAAAGACAGTCCGCCATTTTTCCAATTGCAATAATACCAATATTTTTTTTAAGAATTTTTTCTGCATTCACAGTAGCCATTTTTAAAATTTCTTTTGGATCAAGACGTTTTTTATGAATTCCCATTGTAAATTTCCAAAGAAAATCCATTTCTCGAAATAGATCTGGGGAATTTATCATAATATTATCAGTTCCAAGTGCAAGGTTACATCCTTGTTGTTTCATCAATTCAATGTCTGGAATACCTTCTGCAAGTGCTGCATTTGCCCTTGGACAAATAACAATACCCCTTGTATGTTTAGCAGCCTTACGCAGGTCGGCTTTAGATGCATGAGTCATATGAACCAAAAAATGAGGTTTCATCAGCAATGCCCTCTTAGTTTCTGACTGACCAGTAATTTTTTTAGATTTTAGTACACTTTCTGGCATTTCTGACGAATGAATTGCCCTCAACTTTCTAGTAAGCGAATAGTACTTGAGAGTCATACTGCTATTTTCATTTGCTCCGCTTATGCCAATCCCATCACAGTTTTCAAGTAAGTTTGTAAGTTCTGTTTTTTTTTCAGATTCCATTGGTTTATTTTTTTTAATTTCAGTTGAAGTTTGATAATAATTGATTCTTCCTAATAGAACAGAACGTATAGGTAATTTTTTAATGGCAGATTTAACTAGTTGAATACCATCTAATCCACCTTCTCTGAAATCAACAAAGGTTGTAATTCCCTTTCTAAGCATCGACTCGCAAGAAATTTTCATAAAAGTTGAAAGATGATTCTCATTTGTTTTTTTTAGGATTTTAGACTTTACTCCAAAAACAGGATGAATTTTGGCATTTACTGAACTGTTTAATGTAATATCTTTAGCAATAGAATCACCAATATGTGTATGACAATTAATCAAACCTGGAATTAAAAGAAAACCCTCACCGTCTATTGATTTTTCATTTGTTAATAATTGAAGGCTAGGGTGTATTTTTTCAAATTTTCCATCTATAATTCTTACATTTGTTTTTTTAATAAAATTTAATTCATTTCCATGTAAAATGCTTACATTTTTTATTAACATAACAATTCATAAACTTCAGGTTTTTCTTTTCCCGAATCTCTAATTTCTCTAATAGTATCAAGAGATTTTGTAGCAAGTTTTACTGCTTCCCGTGCTGTTTTTGCGGTACCAATTCCACAGTTTAAAGTGATTTGATCTTCATTTTTGATTTGTTTAACAAAATCTTGAGCATATTTTTTTCCTTCGCTACTTGCAATTACCATAAAATTATCACCGCCCATAAAGAAAGTAAGAGATTCTTTTTTTAAAAACAAATCAGACATTTTAGAATAAAGATTAAAAATTTTTGATGATATTTCATATGGCGAATATGTTTTTCTTTGAGAAGTTAAATTCTCCACATCTAAATGCATTATTGAAACATTTGTTGTTTCTTGATTAATGAACCCAAAAATATTATGAGTTTTATCTAAAAATACATTGTTTTTCTTTCCTTCATAAGCCTTCAAATTTGCATCAAATGGGGTAGAACCATACCCAACAGACATAGATAATTTGATTTCAAATGAATTTTCTAGGGTTTTTTGAATTTCTATATGATCATCTAAACTCAATCCATTAGTAATAACAAAAAATTCATCGGCACGATTAAGAAACGCTAGACAGTTTTTTTTGGAAAATAAGTTTTGAATTTCTTTGTAAAGTGATGCTTGAAGCATTTGAAGTTCGTGTTCTCTATCACTTCCTAAAGTTAAGGTCCAAGGACCATAACCGTTTATTTTAATAATTGTGAGTTGAATCATTTGTTTACCTTCCTTAGTTCTTTTGAGATCATTACTACTGCTTCTACAGCACGCTCAGCAACAGGTCTTATTCTCGCATATGCGTGTCTCTCTTGCATTCCGGGTCCAGTTATTCCTAAAGAAACGGGTTTTTGGTATTTTATTGACAAATCCTGTAATGCTCTTGCGGTAGCATGAGAAATTATCTCATCATGTTTTGTTTGGCCCTTTATTATGGCACCTAACGTAATTACACCATCTACCTGTTTTTTCTTTAATAATGAATCTACAAGAATTGGCATATCATAAGCTCCTGGAACTGTACATACAAATTTTATCTTTAATTTCATTGATTCAGCTTTTTCTTTTGCCACTGAAAGCATTTTAGAAGTAACTTTTTGGTTAAACTCCGAAACCACTATTGCAATATTCAAAATTATTGCACCTTTGCGTATTCTAATAGTTCTTTTCCATCAATTAATGGAATAGCATTTTGTTTGGCATATTTTGCAGCCTTTTCAAATGATAAAGCTGTATATGTTTCAGCATCCATCATTTCACAGATTGCAGTTACAGGTATTAATTGTGCTATTTTACTTAGATACACAGACATTTCTGTATGTCCTTGTCTTGTTTTCAACAGACCATCAGAAGCAACAAGAAGAGGTACATGTCCTGGCGTTTTGAATGAAGAAACAAATTTTTTTGTTGATTATCAACATTGTATAGATTTGCAAGTTCTCTAATTGTTAATGATCTATCGCT
>JAWVZS010000022.1:0-9552 GCA_033722055.1 Nitrosopumilaceae archaeon | reverse complement strand
GGTGCTACCATGACATGCAAACAATGTGGTGCCAAACTAGTTTGTAGAATGTCAACTTACAAACATCCTTACACTAACAAATTACAGTGGCAGAATCAGGATGGAACTGCACATTACAAGTATAATGGAGGAAAATTTACTGGTGGGGGTCAAGATGAGGAATCAAAACAACTCAAAAAAGCGCTTCAAGAACAAGACGAATTAATGAAAGAGGCAGAACTAAGTAAGGGCTCTTAGTATGTATTTTTACTAATTACTGATACTTCCTCATCAAATTTTTTGTTTGGAATGATTAATTGTTTGTCTGAGTTCATTAACTGAACAATGGTTTTTGTTAATCCAATTTGTGTGATCACTCCTTGTTTTCCTTCAAATTCTATTATGTTTCCCACATTGATTCTACTTCCCAATGCAATACTCATTCCAGATACTGCGTTTTGTAGCTTGTTTAGATAAATGAAAGTAAAAAACAGTAACAGTGCACTAAGTGATGTAACTGTTTCTAGTGCAGGTGTCAGAACTTTTAATGTCATTGAAACATAGACGGCTTCAGCTATTCCTATAAAAATGAAAATTACTGTTGTTGCTTTGTGAGATCCTGAAAGAGTTTTGAATTTTTTATATTCGGCAAGTTTGATTAGAAGAATTGCAGATGCTGATACTATTAATGATATTATGACATTAGCTATGTTTTCTTGCATTTTCTGATCTCGATGAGATTCTTAAAAAATATAACCTTATATTTTATTTTAGGCTTGAGATTATTTTGAATTTGTCAAAAACAAGAAAATTTTAAAAATTATTTTAACGTATGTCTCTCATGAGTTCTCAATCTTTTTTGTTAATTTCGTGTGCTGCAGATAAAAATATTGAAGCTGCAAAAGAACTAAAGAAAATTTATGGTGTAAAAGAAGCAGTTCCTGTATATGGAACTTATGACTGTATTGCAAAAATGGAGAACTTAGAACCAAAACAGGTAAGATCTTTGGTATCTTCAACTATCCGACCATTACGACAGATAAATTCTGTTTTGGTATTACAAGAAGATAACCCGCCTTATCATAGAGGTCAGAATTGACCAAACTAAACATTTTCATCTATGATCAAACCATAATAGTGCAAAACAAAAATGGGAAACAAAAACGATTCCCACGATGTGGGATTACTGACATTGAAGCATTTGTAAAATACCAAGCCGAAAAAGGAAATCTAAATGAACTGCTTGTTTGAAAAATTTACAGCTTAAACTAAAGCGATCAGCTTACAAGATTTTATTTTCTATTAATCGAAATTTATGATATATGAGCACAAATCCCTCTATGGTCAAATCCATGGTTACACAATTCAAAGACAAAGGATTAGACATTCTGTATGCTGACTGTGAAGGTTATCCAGATCCAACTGAAATTCAAGAAGTCAAGCCAGACGTTGTTGGATGGGATGCACAAAAAGAACTATACCATATAGGTATGGTTGCAGATTCTGATACAGTATCGTCTGATTCTGCAGAAAAGAAGTTGAAAATACTTGCAGGTCAAATGATGGGTGTGGGTACATCTGAAGGTAAACGACTTCCGTTTTATCTAGGCTATCCAAAAGATGCTGAAACTGTAATTGACAATAAATTACAAGAAATTGATCAACAAACCAAAGAAAATGTAGTCAAGGTGGCTGTATAGATAAAAAATGCAACAAACAACAGATAAGTTTCTATTATCATTTGATGACAAACCACATACTTTTGAATCGAAGGACTTAAGTAATGTAAGTAAATGTTGTTACCCCAGAACGGAGTTAATGAGATGAATCAAATAAATTCTATTGAATCAGAAGTAAGATCATATTGTAGAGCATATCCTGCAATGTTTGATAAAGCAAAAGATGTTTTTTTGTATGATGAAGATGGCAAAAAGTACTATGACTTTTTGTGTGGTGCAGGATCATTAAATTACGGACATAATAATCCTATTTTGAAAAAAGCGATTATTGATTATCTAAATGATGATCGAATAATTCACAGTTTAGATATTGCATCAAAAGCTAAAGAAGCATTCTTAGAATCATTTCAAACTAAGATCTTATCCCCTCGAGATCTAAAATACAAAGTACAATTTACTGGACCTACTGGTACAAATGCAGTCGAAGCTGCCCTTAAATTAGCAAGAAAAGTCACTGGACGAACAAATATCATTTCATTTACAAATGGATTCCATGGAGTTACATTAGGAGCAGTAGCAGCTACTGGAAATCAACATCATCGAGGCGGTGCAGGAATCCCGCTTTCTGGTGTAACATTCATGCCATATGATGGATATATGGGAAAATCCATGAACTCTATTGATTATCTAAGACGCGTTCTTGAAGATAATAGCAGCGGAACAGATTTGCCAGCTGCAATTATTTTGGAAACTGTCCAAGGTGAGGGAGGAATTAATGTCGCATCCCAGAAATGGCTCAAAGAAATTCAGTCAATCTGCCATGAATATGGCATCTTGATGATTGTAGATGATATTCAGGTAGGGTGTGGAAGAACTGGAACTTTCTTTAGTTTTGAGGAAGCAGAAATTGAACCAGACTTGATAGTTTTGTCAAAATCCCTCAGTGGATTCGGTCTGCCATTTTCACTATTGTTAATGAAACCAAAACACGATATTTGGGAGCCAGGTGAGCACAACGGTACATTCCGTGGTAATAACTTGGCCTTTGTTACTGCAAAAACTGCCATTGATGAGTATTGGGATACTCAAGAATTAGAGGCAGAAGTTGGACGAAAATCAATCATTCTCAGAGAACGATTATCTAAGATTGCCAAAAAATACATTTCAGATAATGTTGAGGTTCGAGGCCGTGGTATGGCTTATGGTATTGATGTAGTACTAGAAGATGTAGCAGAAGCAATAAAGAAAAAATGTTTTGAGAATGGATTAATTTTAGAGACATGTGGTCCAGTAGACCAAGTTGTAAAATTCTTACCTGCTCTTACAATAAAAGATCAAGACCTAAATGATGGTCTAGATATTTTTGAGAAAAGTGTAAAACAAGTAATGGAAGACTCTGACTTTCAAAAACAAATTGAAGACGAGATTGTTCAGAATTGATTGTAAGACACATTGATTCAATTAGAGGAACAGACAGAGAAGTAAAGTCAGATAACTGGACTAGCACCAGATTGCTTTTAGCAGATGATAAAATGGGATTTTCATTTCATGAAACAATTTTACATCCTAACACTGAAACCAAAATTTGGTACAAGAATCATCTAGAAGCAGTATATTGTGTTGAAGGAGAAGGAGAAATAGAAATGGAAGATGGCACTATTCATAAAATAACTCCTGGAACTCTTTATGCATTAGATAAACATGATAAGCACTGGCTTCGTGCAAAAACACAACTTAGGATGATGTGTGTATTTAATCCTCCACTAGTTGGCACAGAAACACATGATGAAGATGGTGTTTATCCTCTTTTAACTAACAATTAGTTTTTAATTTTATTTTACCAGACTTTATTGCGTTAAGAATATCAGAATGTTTGTTAAAAACTAACTTTGCTCCCTTTTCTTGCAATTTTTTCTTGGAGTAAAAGCCAGTAGTAATCCCTACTGCAAACATTTTGGCCCTTCTTGCTGCAAGCATATCGTATTCAGAATCTCCTACAAATACACAATTTTTTGATTTTACTTTCATTTTTTTTGCAGTTTTCTGTAATCCATCTGGATTGGGCTTGTGACTAGATACTACATCTGCACCAATTATTTCCTCAAAATACTCTAAAATCCCATTTTTTCTGAGAACTAGTTTGATGTTTTTTGATTTATCTGCAGACATTATGCCTGTTTTTACGCCTTTTTTTCTAATATGTTCCAAAAGTGATTTTATTCCAGGAAGAAGTTTTATGCCTTCACTGTGAACTATTTTTCTATATGCTTTGTCCTTTTCTAAGCTTATTTTTTTTAATGTAGACTTTGTCTCATCTGGAAAAATCTTTTCAAGCATAACAAGAGTAGGTAATCCGTAGATTTTTTTCACCTCTTCTTTTTTAATTGTTAGCCCTGACTTTTTTGCAGCTTCTATAAATGAGCGAATGTGTTTATGTTTTGTAGATACGATGGTATCATCAAAATCAAAAATTATAGTGTTGTAGGACATACAATACTATGAAAAACAATTCTATTAATTAATTGACAAAAAACGATCATCGTATTTCACAAACTATTGATATAGTATAGTGTTTTTCTAAAAACAAAGAAGCCGACTACTGTTGCCTTCTACGCTATGCCGCCGGTATGCGTACACAGGTAGACCGACAAGCCCTCAACGACAATAGGATATTGTGTCGGCTTCCTTACCTATATTTCTCATTTATCACTTATAATGGATCTGTATTTTACTTAAAAATAAATTGAAAAAATTTGGCTGGAGCTATACGCAGCTCATTAAACAACTTACAATCTACATGAGCAACAAACTACGTAAATTAGCTCTAGTCTTCTAGTGCTTTGTCATGAGTCCAATAGTATGCAATCTTTGATGGAATTAACCAGAACTTTTTGGTTCCAGCATCAATCTCGATTGTATCTGAACTGTCATTAAACTTCACATTATGTTTGTGAAGCTCAAATTTTTCACCAGTATCAGACTTTACCATCAACTCACCTTTTTCATCAAGCAAAGTTTGGATTTGCTGAAGTTTGCTCATACAATAACTATGTTTCAAATTTACTTTAATTCTTGTCAATATTTTAGCTAATATTCACTAGATCAGCTTATTCTTTAGGATGATTTTATCATAATTTGAGCCTAATTCTTTAGTTTGTTCTGATTTTGTATTATGTTCTAAATTTTCTAGGTCCTGAAATTGGTTTCTTTTTTATGATGAAAAAAATTGCAACTACAATGGCAATTATTATAGGAATTGTATAGTAAATTGTATTGTTTTCAAATATTGAATTTATTTCTATACAACTAATTGTTGATGTTATTATTTTGCCTGACTCTGAATTTGTCTGATAATCTACTATATTCCCTTGGTATAGTGTGTATACTTCAACTAAATCTGCAGATGATGTAGTAATTGAGTAGGATATAGTATTGGAATCTCCACAATTTACAAGAAATTTATCATTTCCTGCACCTTGTATGTTATGTGTAATGTAATTTCCGTCTTGTATGTTTCCTAGCCACTCTGTGTTAGAATAAACAAGTATTACTACTCTGTCTGTTGTTTTTGAATTTTTAATTTCTTCTGTTAGATCTTGTACTGGGATTTCCTGAGCATATGCGCTAGTTAAACTTGATATGATAGCCAACACAACTATGGCGCTATGCCTTATCATATTCCATTTGTCATTTTTTTGGTTTTGTCTTTGAACGTGTTTTTTTTATTTTAGCTCCCATCTTTGGTGATTTTTCCTTTACTGTGAGTACGGGTATGTTTGAATTATGCATTACATAATTTGATATGCTTCCAAACACTAATTCTCTTACAGCTTCTTTTCCAGATGATCCCATTACGATTAAATCAAAACTAGACTTTGTGGCAACTTTGACAATTTGGTCTGCTTCTTCACCTTTGACGATTTTACTATGTGCCTTTGTATTTTTTTCTTCACAGTACTTCATAGCTTCTTTGATTGACTTTTGGGCCACTGACTGAACTTGCTTAAACACATCTTCAACAAAAGAAATTTTTCCTACTTTGACTGGTGGGATTACTTGTAATACGGTAATTTTTGAGCCTAAATGCTTTGATAGATAAATTGCAATATCTAATGCACGATAAGATTTTTCAGACAAATCTACAGGAACTAGAATTTTTTCAATGCCTTTTTTTGCAATTTTTTTCTCTTTTCTGTTACATTTGCCACAAAGTGGAAATATTATTGTGGACTCTGTGTCAACTTCACCAATTATTTTACCACAAATTGAACACTTGAGCTGGTCTTTTTCATAAATATTCATTGAAATCTATGGTAAATTCTCTTTTTATGATATATCTAATATTCAGCTATTTCATGTATATTCAATTTCAAAGCTTACAAAATATTAAATGAATTTTAGAGAAAACTATACTATGTCAGTACAACAAATCTATGATAATTTCAAGTCAGATTTGGAGAAAAAAATACCAAAGTTAGATCCAAATCTAACACAGGAAATGCTTTATCTACAAAACAAACTTCAAAATGACAAAAATCTACAAAGATATAAGGATGAATACAAACAACCCTTTGCAGAATTTTACATTAAATATAAAGACAATGTTGATTTGGATAACAAAATTGAATCATTAAGAAAAGATAGAAATCTAAAATCTACTACAACTGATTCTGCAAACCAAGTATTTGTAGCCAACAGAATGAGTATTGATGATTTTATCGCATTAACAGAAGATCCTGACATCCAAAAAATTACTGGAAAAGCATCTCCAATAATCCGTGCTTAATTTTTTTAAATAAGCTCTTTAGTTTATCTTAAGCTAATAATTTTATTAAATGTAATATCAATTAAAACAAAAATCTATATCATGAGAAAAAAAATTAAACAAATCCTTGTTCCGTATGATGGGACCAAAAGTAGTGAGAGGGCCTTTAATGATGCATTAAATATTGCCAAAAAATATGAGGCTGAACTTAAAATACTTACATGCATTCGTGATGTTGCAACATTTGGATTTTTCAAAACAAAAGCTGATAAAAAATTAATTGAAAAGCAAAAAAACATGGCAACAAAGAAAATTGAAGTTCTAAAAAAGAATGCACAAAAAAATAATGTTTCAGTAAAATCAAAAATTGTAAAGGCTGACTTAGTATCTGAAAAAATAATTGATTACGCTAAAAGTGAAAAAGTGGATCTAATTGTTATGAGTAGAACAAAATATGGAACGGCTGCTGAAAAACTTCATAATGAAAGTACGGTAGAAAAGGTCTTTCATGAAGCACCATGCTCCTTTTTACATGTGAATTAGCTTATTCTATTCCTGCTCCGCCTTCTTTTTTTCTATGGAATTCAGCCAATTTTTTAGAACATGCAAGAATTTCTTCATTGGTGTGTTTACTTTTTGGCCTCTTACACATGGGACACATCTCATCCCCCTCCTTTGATTTAGGCGGCGCAGCCATCATGATAGTGTAAATTGTTTATTTGTACTATTAAGATTTTACAGTTTTTTTCTATGATTTTTCAGGAATGTGCTTTTCTCGTTTACCGTCTCTGACTATGAGCGCTTTCTTATCTTTTGGAGATGCAACAAAATGCCAATCAACGTAAACTCTTTTTCTTTTATCTAATTTTAAGAGATTCCAAAGCTTGTTTGATATCTGAATTCCACTTTTATCGGTATTACTTCCTTTCAAATCTTTACCTGATTCAGCTTGGGGTCTCTTTTTTTTCCTCCAATATGGATCGTCATACTTGTTATTCCAACCACCTCCATTCCATGGCCCAATATCACCAACAGGAACGACTGCATCTGGTGTATTTGATGGAAGTATAGTTAGCTGAATCCATCTGCCTTTCATGTTTGATGCAGGCAGACCCACAAAAATCCCATTTGACATATCAAAACCATAAGCTGATTTTTCTAATTTTTTTGGAATCTTTGAGGCTAAAATATTTGATTGAATATGATATCGTAAATTTTTTTTCTTTATCATACATTATTGGTATGTTTTCTTTTAGTTTTATGTTGTGGTATGTAAGATATTTGTTCAGATTTAAGTAATGTGTCGACCTACTATGTATAATGTCAGAGTTAAAAAATCAAAAATGTATTCCATGTGAGGAAGGTGGAGACCCGTTACCAAATGATAAGGTAAAGGAACTATTGCAGAAAGTGCCTAATTGGAAGCTTGATGGTAAAAAAATTACGAGAACTTTTGAGTTTGATGATTTCAAAGGATCTTTGAAATTTGTAAATAAAGTTGGTGATGAAGCAGAAAACCAAGGACATCATCCAGATTTTCACATACACTACAACAAAGTGATTTTAGAACTGTGGACTCATTCTATGGATGGATTAAGTGAGAATGATTTTGTTATGGCAGCAAAAATTGATGATTTGTAAATAAAAAAATTAAGCGGTGGCTTCTACGAGTTTAAATCCTGCATCTTGCCAGTCTTCTATTCCTCCTTCATAGTCGTAGACATTTTTGTATCCTAATTTTTCTAGCTTTTCTGCTGCCTTGGGACTTGCACTACATTCAAAATTAGCACAGTAGACTACAATTTTCTCATTTTTGTCTAATCTTTGTGGTGCCTTTTCTTCAATTTGATCTACGGGTATGTTTAAGGAGCCTGGAATGTGTTTTTCTTCAAAATTTTCTTTTGGTAGCACATTGACAAGCTTCAGATTTGCCTCGTTGTCTAGTTTTTCTTTAAGTTGGTTTTTCGTTATATTTTCTACCATAGTATGGATTCTTTTCCGTAAAACAAAATACTTGTTAATGTAATTAGCTGAAAAAAAAGAACTTAGCTTATTTAATTTGTATTTTTAGCACACATCACATTCTTCTTTTGATTTTTTTTCTTCTTGTGACTTTTGTGCTTCTTTTTTCTTTTTATCTTCTGGTATATCGCTCATAATTCAATATAACTACACAAACTGTATATGGTATCCTAAGCTGGAATAATGAAATTAAGCTGTATTCTATTATGTTATGTGAAACAACACTCTAACTTTTTATCTTGTATTTGTACAAGTAAGTAAATGACAACTACTGCAGATATCATGATAGATTCGTTAATTGGTTGGGGTGTTGATACTATCTTTGGAATTCCTGGTGATGGAAATAATGGAATCATTGAAGCTATTCGTAAAAGAAAAAACGAAATTAAATTTATTCTAACTAGACATGAAGAATCTGCTGCCTTTATGGCATGTGCATATTCAAAATATACTGATAAAATTGGAGTATGTCTAGCAACAACAGGTCCAGGAGCTACGAATCTTACGACTGGACTCTATGATGCCAAATCCGATAACACTCCGATTATAGCTATTACAGGAACAACCTATTCAGATTTGATTGGTTCTGGTTATCAACAAGATATTGATGTCATGCATTTGTTTTCTGATGTGTCTGAATATAACAATAGGATAAACAGTCCTGAACATGCAAAAATGGTAACGGACAGTGCATGTAGATTTGCCTTGTCCAGACGTGGTGTTTCACATATCACTATTCCAATTGATGTACAAAGCGCATCATTCAAAGGTAAATACAGTCCTCATAAACAACCTAGTCATACATCACAAATCTTAACCACTCACATTCCACCAAAAAAAAGTATTCAACAAACAGCCAAAATTCTCAATTCTAGTAAGAAAGTAGTTATTTTGGCAGGTCAAGGGGCGCTTGATGCAAAAACCGAAGTCCAACAATTAGCAAAAAAGCTTAACGCACCAATAGTCAAAGCTCTTTTAGGAAAAGCAGTGATTCCAGATGACTCCAAGTATAGTCTTGGTGGTTTGGGAATGCTTGGAACTGAGCCCTCTAGCAATGCAATGAAAAATGCAGATACACTTTTGATGATAGGAACTTCATTTCCATAT
>JAWVZS010000021.1:0-9811 GCA_033722055.1 Nitrosopumilaceae archaeon | reverse complement strand
GATTACAAGGACTTTTGGGAATCAAAACTGGAAGTATTAAACTCAAAATAAAGAAATCAAATGATTATGGAATAAACGTCAAACAAAATGTCTCAAGAATACGTCCTTATGTAACGGGAATAATAGCAAAAAATGGTAGACTAGATGATAAAACTATCAAACAATTAATGACAATGCAAGAGGACATGCATTTTGGTTTAGGACGTAAACGTAAAAAATCATCAATAGGAATTCATGACCTAGATAAAATTTCATTTCCATTAATATATTCAACAACCGATAGAGAAACAAAATTCATTCCTCTGAATTCAGACAAAGAACTTTCAATTTCTCAAATCCTAGAAAGTACTGATGTAGGAAAAAATTATGGACATCTTGTAAACAATTCACCCCAAACTCCAATTATTTTGGATTCATCTGGAACTGTAGTTTCTTTTCCACCTATAGTCAACGCAGCAATAACAACATTAACCCCTAAAACAAAAAATATTTTCGTTGAAGTAACAGGACTTAACAAAGATGATGTTGAAGATGTGTTATCAGTAATTGCTACAACTCTTCAATTTGCTGGTTTTTCTTTAGTGAGTACAAAGATTTCTGGTGGTAAAAATTCAACACCAAAATTAGAAAATAGGAAACTTGAAATTTCGATTAAAACTATCAATCAAATACTTGGGTTAAACCTAAGTCCATCTAAAATCGTCAGTTGTTTAAAAAAATCTAGGATTGATGCGACAATTAAAGGTAAAAACATATCCTGTAGTATACCTCCTTATAGATTCGATATTTTTGGTGGAATGGATATAGTTGAAGAGGTTGCTTTAGGTTATGGTATACAAAATCTTGAACCAGTATTATCCCCATCTAAAATTTTAGGAAACAAAAATTCAAGATCTGAAAAATTAAAAGCATTGAGTTTAACAATGGTTGGCTTAGGATATACAGAAGCATTAAACTCCAGTCTAACCAGTACACAAATACTTTATGGATTAACCAATCGAGATTCTCAAAAAATAATCTCTGTACTTGATTCCAAAAGTCAAGAACACACAATTTTAAGAGATATGATTTTGCCAGGATTAATTGAAAACCTGTCCAGAAATATTCACGAACCTTACCCACAAAAACTATTTGAAACTGGAACAGTTTTTTTTCATAATAATCCAATTGATGAGAAGATTAGTTTTGCATGCGTTAGTGCGCATAAAGATTCTAACTTCTCAGAAATGAAATCTATATTACAGTCTGTTTTAAAAACTACATTCAACCTAGATTTAGAAACAAAAACTTCTTCAGATCCTATCTTTGAAAAAGGAAGAACAGCTTCTGTTATTGTGAATGATAAAACTATTGGTTTGATTGGAGAAATTAATTCTAAAACCATTAACGCCTACAAGATTCGTGTTCCAGTTGTTGGATTTGAAATTCAACTATCTGGGTTAATATTTGACTAGACATATTATCAATCGCCCAAAAGAGCAGGCACGCAGACGGATTAGGATGATGTGATCGTAATGATGCCAATGATTTCTAATTCACCCAGGCGTGCTACACTATGGGCAACCCCGGTTAAAGAACCCAAGGAGGTTTGGCTAAACACCAATGATCTTGTGCGAGTCAGAACCGGGGGACATTTTTCAAAAACCATAAAACATGTATTGTCAATAAATCACATATGACAAATTATTGGTTAGCTAAACAAGAGCCTGATGGTCCCCGAGGTTATAGTTTTGCACAATTAAAAAAAGATAAAAAAACGATTTGGGATGGTGTTCATAATAATTTAGCATTAAAACACATGAATAATATGAAAAAAGGCGATCTCTCTTTTTTCTATCATACTGGTAAAGAGCGTCAAATAGTAGGAATAATGGAAATTATTTCTGATCCTTATCCTAACCCAAAGGAAAACAATAAACGATTTATCGCAGTTGATGTCAAATACAAAAAACCTTTGAAAAACCCTGTAACGTTAGATGAATTAAAAAAACAAAAAAAATTCAAGAATTGGGAACTGTTACGAATATCTCGTCTATCTGTTATGCCTGTACCGAAGAATATCTGGGATTCGATAATCAAGATCTCTCAAAACTAGGTAGTAACTAATCGGTTTATTGATATAGCCGAATAATTTTAACTCAATCATGGCAACAGCTTATGTTTTAATAAACTGTGAACTAGGTTCAGAAGAAGCTATAATTCAGCAACTGAAGGGCCTAGAAGGTGTAAAGGAAGTTCATGGAACTTTCGGTGCATACGACATATTGGCCAAAATTGAATCTGATACTGTTGAAAAACTACGTGAAACTATCACTTGGAAAATAAGAAAAATAGAGAAGATTCGCTCAACCTTGACCCTTATGGGTATTGAAGGCCAAACATAATCATTTCTTTTTATTGTCATGATTTTACATTTTATTTTTGTAGTAAAAGAAGAGGATCTTGAAAAAAGAAAGAAAGAATATGAATATGTAAAACATATGGCTGAATTCTATAAAGTTTGGATTAAGCGAAAATTTGGCCTAGATTTCCAAATAAAGTATGATGAAATGATTGCTAAACATAGGAGTATTTTTCAACGTTTAGATACGCATTCACTAGTAAATGATCATCGCCAACGTGGTAGTGATATCTTTCATTTTTACTTGACATTTTTTAGACCTTTATGGACTGATTGTACCTGTGAAGGATATCATGCTGAAAATTTTGGAATGGTTTGGTGGCAAGAGCCTAAAGATAAAAATGATGAAGTATTCTTGGCAGAAAAAAACTGTACCAAAGTCTCTCATGAACTTGCACACGAGCTTTTAAGACAAAAAAAATACAAGCGATACATAGAAGATGTTCATGATGTATGGATGAAACACTACCATGCAGATCTTGACTTTGAAAGATATGACAAAAATTTTGAAGAAACTACTGGCATACCAAAATTTTTAACTATTGATACGTCGAATTTTGTTCTAAATAACTAACACTTTGTTACAGAATAGATATTATTTTCAAAATTAGCTGTTTTAAAATCAAGTTTATTTTCAGGATCATTTGTTCTTGATTTACTGAGACTTTCTAATTCCACTAATGCATCTCCCTTAAAACCTACAGATGAACCATAAATTGCATCAGTTAACATAGTTCCATGATCACCCATTTTAATATCATCTGCAATCTTATAGAATTTAGTTACATCTCTTTTGTTAACTTGATTTCCTGTTGCTTTATTATGTGCTATTGCAATATACATTCCATTATTTTTTACAGCCACTGGAATTTTATGATTTTTTCCTGACGCACCAGGAATTGTTTCATTTACTAGAACTTCACATTTATGATACATGCTAGAAACATATGCATAGAACCTATACTGAGCAAATTTACCTGCATCATCCTCCTCACACTCAACAAAAATTTTGTGTAATAATTCCAACGATTCATCATTCATACTTTGTAATCTATCATCGATTCTACCTCTCTCTAACAGATCCGATTTACATTCCTTTGCAATTAATTCTAAAATGAAATCTGGGAGATTATAATTTTTCAATGCAGCAACAAATGCTCCTGCTTGTGACATACCAAATTTTGGAAAACCTTTATTGACCATATACCTCGCACTAACTCCCTTACGTTTTATTAGAAAGCTGCTTTTCGCTTATAATTGTTAAGGAAAAATTGAGTGAATTTTCATTATTTTTTCAAGTTTTAAATTGTAAATATTAAATTCGGGGCCTTATCAGTAATTATGTGAACATAGAAACTACACCACAATTGGTTTCAGATGTATATCAAAAATCGAGAGAAAATATTGAGAAATATAGAAAAATTGTCAATAAACCACTTACACTGGCAGAAAAAATTCTTGTTGGACATTTACAAAATGTTGAAGAAAAGAATCTGGATGAAGGAAAAAACTATGTTTTTCTTAGACCTGATAGGGTCGCTTTACAAGATGTAACAGGTCAAATGGTGATGTTACAATTTATGTTGGCGGGTTTGAAACAAACAACTCTTCCTACAACCGTTCACTGTGATCACCTAATACGAGCTCGTGTAGAAGGAGAAACCGACATGAAAGTTTCTTTAGATGAGAACAGTGAAGTTTTCAAATTTCTACAATCAGCTGCTAAAAAATATGGATGTGGTTTTTGGAAACCAGGAGCTGGAATAATTCATCAAGTAGTTCTTGAAAACTATGCTTTTCCTGGAGGTTTAATGATTGGTACTGATTCTCACACACCAAATGCAGGAGGATTAGGTATGGTAGCTATTGGTGTTGGAGGGGCAGATGCTGCAGAAACTATGGCTGGAATGCCATGGGAATTACTTTATCCTAAACGAATTGGAGTAAAATTAACTGGCGAATTAAATGGATGGACAGCTCCTAAAGATATTATTTTGAAAGTTGCAGATGAATTAACTGTATCTGGTGGAACAAACTCGATAGTTGAATATTTTGGTCCTGGTACAAAATCAATTAGTTGTACAGGTAAAGCTACCATTACTAATATGGGAGCAGAGATAGGTGCAACATGTTCTATTTTTCCTTATGATGAAAGAATGGAAACTTATCTTAAATCAACGAATCGTGCCCAACTATCTGAACTTGCAAATCAAAACCGTGATTTGCTTATTGCAGATCCTGAAGTAGAAAAAAACCCTGAAAAATATTTTGATAAAATTATTGAAATAAATCTTACAACATTAGAACCACACATAGTAGGTCCACATACACCAGATCTTGCAAGACCGATATCTAAATTATCAAATGATGTAAAAGAAAATGACTATGTAGATCCTATTTCAGTTGCTTTGATTGGTAGCTGTACTAACTCTTCATATGAAGATATGTCAAGAGCTGCTAGCTTAGCTGAACAAGCAAAAGAAAAAGGCATTAAAGCAAAAATCCCATTATTAGTTACGCCTGGTTCTGAACAAATACGTGATACTATAGAACGAGATGGACAAATGAAATCTCTAAAAGAAATAGGTGCTACTGTTTTAGCAAATGCTTGTGGTCCTTGTATCGGTCAATGGGAAAGACCTGAATTAAAAAAAGATGAATCAAATACAATAGTTACTTCATTTAATCGAAACTTTCCAGGACGAAATGATGGTCATAGAAACACAATGAATTTTATTGGTAGTCCAGAAATGGTTATCGCATTAGCTCTTGGTGGTAGCCTTTCGTTTAATCCGTTAGAAGATGAATTAACTGCTGCAGATGGAACAAAATTCAAATTGGAACCACCAAAACCAGCTCCGGAAGTTCCTGAAAATGGGTTTAGAAAACCAGTAGACGTATACGATGCCCCATCTAATAATCCAGAAGACGTAGATGTAGTAATTGATCCAAACAGTAAACGATTACAGATTCTAAAACCATTCCCAGCATGGAATGGAAATGATTTTGAAAAATTACCTATATTGGCAAAAGTTAAAGGAAAATGTACTACCGATCATATTTCTCCAGCAGGAGCATGGTTATCTTTCCGAGGACATTTAGACAATCTAAGTGATAACATGCTTTTGGGTGCAGTTAACGCATTCAATGATGAGGTTGGCAAAGGAAAAAATATTCTAAATAACAGTTTAGAAAATTTTTCAAAAATTGCACGAGATTACAAATCAAAGGGATGGAATTGGGTGATTATAGGTGACCAAAACTATGGAGAAGGAAGCAGTAGAGAACACGCAGCCATGACTCCTAGACATTTAGGTTGCGTTGCTGTTATCACTAAAAGCTTTGCAAGAATTCATGAAACTAACCTTAAAAAACAAGGCATCTTAGCTCTCACTTTTGAAAATCCTTCCGATTATGAAAAAATCAAAGAAGATGATAGAATAAGTTTAGTGGGATTAACCAATCTCGAACCTGATAAACCAGTAACATGTATCTTAAACCATAACGATAACACTACAGAAGAAATTTCCTTATCGCATTCTTATAATCAAGCACAAATTGAGTGGTTTAAAGCAGGCTCTGCTCTGAATTTACTTCGAAAAAAACATAATTCTTAATGTGGGGCCGACCGGAATCGAACCGGCGACCTACGGGTCACTACAGCTCCAAACTCACATCATCTTTTCATCAGTAGCTTAGTTTAACCTCTGGAGCCCTTAGCGGTGATCTATTCGTAGACACTGTCGCCCTACCAGGCTAGGCTACGACCCCACGAACAAGACTGACAAAGACTAGAATTTTAAGTTATTTTAACCAAGATTTATTTGCGAATTAACACCAATCATCATGTTACATATGGTTAAACCCATTGTTTTAGCATTTGGTGCAATTCCTGTAATTATTGCAATGTTAATAGCTATTCCCCTATTAACACAACCTGAAATTCCATTTTCTGCAGCTAATCCAAATGATAGAATATCTATTGAATACATAAAACATGATCTAAAGAAAGTTTCATTTGGAGTTACTGAACGGGTGGGCTCAGAAAAAACACAAATCTTATCCATAGATGAGAATGGTCAGGCAAAATTTTCAGTAACAGAATCGGGATATCCTCAACCAGAAATTAAATCAGAAATCAATAACGAACAAGTTAGAAAATTAATTGCTCTAATAAAAGAAACTGGTTTTATGGCTATTCCGTCAGAATCTTTTCCTGTAAAAGATGATGTGGATGAATATACCAAATCTAGTGTAAAAATCACTCTCAATGGAGCCGTTACTCAGATTTATTGGCCTGAACAAAATGCCACGGATAAACTTATACCTCCAATAATTACTCAAGTAGAATCTGAATTAGAAAATATTGTGCAACAAATCCGTGAATAGGTACAAATAGCCAAAAAGTAAACTTATCTTATGCTACCATTATCTGGAGAAAGAAAAGATGCCAGAGGAATTATACATGATAGTATTGATGGAATAAATCAGACAAAGGGAACATCCACTCTAAAACGTGGTTTTGCTCATATGCTAAAAAATGGAGTGGTAATGGATGTTACAAATGTTGAACAAGCAAAGATAGCTGAAGAAGCTGGTGCTGTTTCAGTAATGGTATTAGATAAACTTCCTTCTGATGTAAGAAAAGCAGGAGGCGTAGCAAGAACTGCAAGTATTAGAATTATTCAAGAGATTATGGATTCTGTCACTATTCCGGTTATGGCTAAATGTAGGATTGGGCATGTTTACGAAGCCAGGGTTTTAGAAGAAACTGATGTTGATATGATAGATGAATCAGAGGTATTAACTCCAGCAGATGAAACACATCATATATGGAAATGGAATTTCACTACTCCATTTGTTAATGGTGCAAGATCTTTGGCTGAGGCTCTAAGAAGAATCGAAGAAGGCGCTGCAATGATTAGAACAAAAGGAGAGCCTGGAACCGGTAATGTCGCAGAAGCGATTACTCATATTAAAAAAGTAAATGATGAATTACGAATTATAAAATCAATCTATGATTCCGGTGATGATCAAGATTTGGTTAGAATTGCACGAGAATTCAAGGTTTCTTATGATATTGTAGCTGAAACTGCAAAGCTTGGTAGATTACCCGTTGTTAATTTTGCAGCAGGAGGTATCGCTACACCAGCTGACGCAGCATATTTGATGTCTTTAGGATGTGATGGTATCTTCGTGGGTTCAGGAATTTTCAAATCTGATGATGCAAAAGAAAGAGCTCGTTCAATTGTGTTGGCAACTACATTTTGGAATGAACCTGATAAAGTTAAGGAAGCCCAAAAAATGATTGATGAAAGACAATCTATGCTTGGATTAGATGTCAATACCTTAGAATTACGAATGCAAGAACGTGGTAGTTCAGTATGACTATTACTATAGGTATTTTATCCATTCAAGGAGATGTAGCTGAAAATATCCGTGCCACAGAAAAAGCTCTTTCTGAAAGTGGCATAGAAGGAAAAGTAATTCCGGTTAAGACTCCTGAAGAAATTTCAAAGGTTGATGGAATCATAATTCCAGGGGGTGAAAGTACCACTATAGGGCAACTTTCTCTAGTTAATGGCTCACTTAAAATATTAAAAGAAAAGATAGAATCAGGAATGCCTACTTTAGGCATATGTGCAGGAATGATAATGTTATCAAAAACTGCAAATGATAAGATTGTTGGGAAAACCGATCAACCATTACTTGACTTACTTGACATTAAATTAGAACGAAACTCCTTTGGCAGACAGAAAGATTCCTTTGAATCAAAACTTTCTTTGAAGCCTTTGAATATATCTGATTATACTGGCGTTTTTATTCGTGCCCCATCTATTTCTGAAGTTGGTCAGGATGTAGAGATTTTATCTAAACTTAACCAACAAATTGTTGCAGTTAGAAAAGGCAATATTTTAGCAACAGCTTTTCACCCAGAATTGACAGATGATTCCTCATTACACAAGTTTTTTGTAAGTATGATGAAAAACTAAAGGTAAATTCTGAGAAATTCTTTTTAATAATATTGAGACGTAACTTCTAACTTGATTTTAAAAATTAGTATCATTTTTGGCTTGTTGTTATTTGGTTCTATAGGTTTAATCATAGATAATGTATATGCACAAGAAAAAGAGGACTATGAAAAACAGAACGATTTACAGGATAAACTTAAAGATAAACAAGAAAAATTAAAAGAAAAACAACGAGAATTACAAGAAAAATTTGAAAATAAAGTACAAAAATTGAAACAAGAACATCAAAAACAAATTAAACAACTTTCTGATAAATCAAATTCCAAAACACAAAACCTGGAAGAACATTTTCATAAAAAATCTGAAAAAATTATTGAACAGTTAGAAGAAAAATCGGAAACTCTAAATCCAAGAATTCAAAAACTTTTAGAAAAAATCAATCAAGGCAAATATCTGGGAGAGAAACTTACTTCAAATAATAATTATACAAATTATGAATTAGTGTTTAATTCTGTTTCTGCATATGGTATTGGAAATAATAATCAAACTTCTACTCTAATTGGTACGATGAATTTTACTACTTTTGATGTGGGAAAGTCTAATCTAAAGTTAGAATTAGAAGAATGTCATATTTTAGTAGGTGATATTCCCTACAATTGTGGTTTTGGAAAAGCAAGAACTATTTCTTTTGGTAAATCTGATGCAAATTCCTCTCTAGTTATAATTGCCTTCTTAGAAGATGGTTTGGCAAATGAAGTGCATACTACTCTTAAGATTTTTTTAAAAGCAGATGTGCCTATATTACAAACTGAAACATCTAGTGTTGATATTTTGAAGCAGAGTAAAATTTCTCATTTATGGTTTCTTAATGGTACTGCAACTCTGAGTAAAATCTCTTTAATTCCAGATGTTGAAAATAATGCCGGAAAAGAAATTACAATCAATCTAAAAGAAAATATTTCCATGAGTGATAAATGAAATGACTTTTCGAAATTATTTTTTATTATTAATTTTTTCATTTATTTTGGCATCTGTGCCAACCTCCTTTGCTGATTCGGGAACTATTTCAATCAATTCTTATGATGTTATGTATACTATTGAAAATGGCATTGTTGAATCCATATCTTTAGAACCTGATTTTCTACAATTAATCATAATTATGAATACCGAAAATGATGGAACCATTGAAATTAATATTCCCCGTGCAATACTTGATGCAAAATTTGAAACAACAGATGACATCTTTTTTGTTTTAGTTGATGGGTTTGAAACAGATTATATTGAAAAAAACTCTGATTCTACTTCCAGAACACTTGTAATTCCATTTTTTGGCGGTGATTCTATTATCGAAATTATTGGAACTGAATCTAAAGAACCATTAGATTCTAAAACTCAAACAGAAATACCTGATTGGGTCAAAAATAATGCAGGTTGGTGG
>JAWVZS010000020.1:0-9927 GCA_033722055.1 Nitrosopumilaceae archaeon | reverse complement strand
GCAAACTTTATTGCAGTTGATGGAACATATGATGATGCAAATAGAATTGCATCACAGATTGGTGATCAAAAAGGAATTGGAGTTGCTAACATAAACATGCGTTCTTATTATGTTGAAGGTTCAAAAACATTAGCATATGAAGTAGCTGAACAACTTGATTGGCAAGTACCAGATCAATTAATAGTTCCAGTTGGTAGTGGTGCTATGCTAAATTCTATATGTAAAGGATTTGAAGAATTACAACAGACATCGTTATTAGGTGATGTATCGGGAATGCATATGATTGCAGCTCAGCCTACTGGTTGTGCTCCTGTAGTTAATGCATTTAAGAAAAATAGTAATGATGTAATACCTATTGAAAACCCTGATACCATTGCGAAAAGTTTAGCAATTGGAGATCCTGGTGATGGACGTTATGTATTGCGCAGACTAAAACAGTATCATGGATTTGCAGAAGAAACAAACAATAAAGAAATCTTGGATGCTATAGTGTTACTAGCAAAAACTGAAGGTATTTTTACTGAACCTGCAGGCGGAGTCTCGATATCTGTTCTTAAGAAAATGGTAGACGATGGAAAGATTGACAAAAATGATACTACTGTTTGTTATGTTACTGGAAATGGTTTGAAAGCTACTGAATCAATAATGGAAGTACTAGAAAAACCTGAAGTAATGCAAGCAGACGTTTCTAAAATTGCTGCGGTGGTAAGATAAAATGGCAAATATTACATTTACAATCCCATCAGTCTTAAATCAGGGTGGAGGAGAAAAGAAAACGGAAATTTCTGTCTCTTCATTATCTGAAGCTTTTACAAAAATGTCTGAAATAATGGGTGATGATTTTAAACGTAAAGTTTTGGAAGGCGATGGTAAACCACGGTCTCTGATTAATATTTACATTAATGGAAAAAATGCAAAATTTGCAGGTGGACTAGATGCTACTTTGAATGATGGCGATGATGTTTACATTCTTCCTGCTGTATCTGGTGGTTCAGATGATCTTACTGCAAAAGAACTTGATAGATACTCAAGACAAGTAATGTTAGAGGAAATTGGTTATGAAGGACAATTGAAATTAAAAAATTCCAAAGTATGTGTTGTGGGTACTGGTGGTCTAGGAAATCCAATTACAAGTAGATTAGCAGCTATGGGTGTAGGTAAGTTACGAATTGTAGATCGTGATGTAATTGAATTGTCTAATTTGCATAGACAAACAATGTTTGATGAAGATGATGTTGGTCAAGTAAAAGTAGAAGCTGCTGCAAAGAAATTAAAAAAATTAAACCCTGATTGCGTAATTGAACCCCTTGCCATATCTGTTAATGATTATACTGCACTTGAAGTAGTTGAAGGATGTGATGTTGTAATAGATGCATTAGATTCCGTTGATGCTAGATATGCACTTAACAAAGCATGTGTCAAATTTGGGATTCCTTTTGTAACTGGTGCTGCTGTAGGTGTATCAGGTCAAGTTTTTACCATTATGCCAAAAAAGAGTGCATGCTATCATTGCATGTTTCCTGAATTAGATGAAGACTCTATGCCTACTTGTTCTATAGAAGGAGTACATCCGTCTATTCTTTCTATAGTAGGAGGTATAGAGGTGGCAGAAGCTGTAAAAATCATACTTGGTAAGAAACCTAGCTTATCTGAGCGAATTTTGCATATTGATTTAGAGAATGTTGACTTTACAAGTACTAGGACCTTTAGAGCTGATGAATGCCCTATTTGTGGATCTGGAAAATTAGAAGAAGTCGTAAAAAAGGAATTGATTTTGGAAGAGCTTTGTGGACGAAATAGAGGAAAAAGAACCTTTTCAATAACTCCTACACAAACATTTGATCTAGATGTACAAAAAATAACTAACCTCGCAAAAGAAAAAGGATTCACAGTAGAAAATCAAGGTGAACTTGGTTTGTCTATGAGAACAAATGAATTATCCGTAAGTTTTATGAAAAAAGGTTCTGCAGTAATCGTTGGACCAAATGATGAGGATAGTGCAATATCTCTCTATAATGAATTGCTTGGTAAAAAAGCACTAGAGAATACAAATTAAGTTTACTATCAATTCCCAACTTCTAACTAAGCATTGATCAGGATCCTTTTTTAATCAAAATATCGTACTTTATACACGAGCAAGCAGGACGATCTTTTGCTCTTTTATCTTTGCATTATGTGAACCTGCTTGCCTTATTTAGGAGACCCATCTTCACTAGAATCTTTTTTGTAGGGTTTTTTTGTTTCTGATTCTTCAGAATCTATAATTTCTTCAGGTTCTGGTTCTTGATTTTTTGGTTTATGTTCATCTGTGTCTAGATTCGAAAGATCAAGGGATGACTCTTCTTTATTTTTAGAATCCTCAAATGGATCTTCAAATGTTAGTTCTTTTTCTCTTTTCTTCTTTGCTAGTTGTTTTGCTACCATGACTCCGATAACAATTACAATAATAATGTAGTTTATTGGTGGACGAAGAACTTGAGTAATGTATCCTATCTCAGGTACTACATATGCTACCTTTCCAATGTATTCTTTTTCAGTAACTGGAAAATCTGTTCCCGGAATAGATGCTGGATTGGCATCTCCCTTTGTTCTGATAGTTTTTGGATTGTCATCTATGATTGCAGCTACCCTATGTACTATTACTCTATCATGTCCAGATGGCCTATCAAAAACAATAATGTCTCCAGGTCTAATTTCTTCAAAAGGAACATGTCCTGAAACTACCAATACATCATAAACTTCTAAGACTGGAACCATACTTCCGCTGGAAACTACATAAAACGGATTTTGCGTCCCAAAGGCAAATTGTAGTCCTATCCATATGGCGAGAACTCCAATAGCTACAATTGCAATATCTTTGATTATTCCTCTTTTAACAGAACCTTTGGCCAATTATTTTTTCGATTATCTTACAGGTTAAATTGGTTGCTAAGTTATAGTTTGTTTCCACACTGCTCGCAGAATTTTGAACCTTCTTTATTCTCAAATCCGCAGCTGGTACATTTACCTGGTTTATCTTGAACTGGTGGGGTTGTCGTTTGTGTTTCTGGTGAACCTAACAAAATCACTTCGCCTACTTTTTTGATCTTATTCCAAGGAATTGTTGTTTCAGTTCCATCATTTTTAGTTACTACTAGAACCATTGTTTGAGATGAATCTACCCCTACTTGTTTTGCATTACCTATCTTTTTTGCATCTTCATCGTACACTGCTAGACCTTCAATTGAGCTTATTTTTCCAGATTGTTCTGTCATGGCATGTGTTGATTCTGGTTTAGGTTGCTCTGTTTGAGTTTCTTGCGGTGCAGTCTTAGGTTCAGTAACTTGTGATTTTGGTTGTGCTTCTGTTTGAGATGCGTCCAATGGTTTTGCTGCACCTACATCAGCTGCTTCATCTGTTTTTCTAAACTCTCTATATTCTGCTAATGATGAATTACAGGAATTACACAAATATTGCCCCTTTTCAACTAACATTAAATTTTCTGCTACTTCTTCATTTGGATTTTCATATTCTATTTTTGGCGAATCTTCAAATTCTTTTTCACAAGTATTGCAAAAGTATTTTGAAATTCTATCTTTGTCTAGTCTTCCAATAGGAGCTAAAAACAAATCTGGACCGCCAAGATTTCCCTTCATCTGTTCTTCATCAGAAATCTTTGCCATTACATATCCGCCAGATCCTCTTAATTTTTTTAACCTAAGCTCTGAACTCATATACCAAACATTACTCAAACATCATTTAAGTATATTCAAGAATAGAATTTCTCCTACCAAAACTATGGTGGAATTCTGGTGAAGCTTTTTAGGGATCTTTTATTGATTAATACTCATAATGGAAAATATTTCAGACGCAAAAGATTGGCAAACTAAGGTTATAGAATCTGATAAACCTGTATTTGTTGATTTTTGGGCTGAATGGTGTGGCCCATGTAGAATGGTAGGACCCGTTGTAGAAGAATTAGCCTCCGATTATGAAGGTAAGGTAAAGTTCTGCAAAGTTAATGTGGATGAAGCAAACGAGATTGCTTCTAAATACAATGTCTTTAGTATACCTACATTGATGTTGTTTAACAAAGGCGAAATTGTAAGCCAACAAGTGGGTGCAGCTTCAAAAGAATCCTACAAAAACATGATTGACCGTGCACTTACAGCATAACTTTTTCATTTTTTAAATTCATTTTTACTTGTAAAAATTAGGATACTTTATGACAAAAGAAAGGAGTGTCTTATGGTATGCCTTGCCTTTAATTTTTAGTATAATTGGAGCAGTTGTTGCATACTATATTTTAAGAAAAGATGATCCTATCAAGGCCAAAAATTGTTTGTGGATAGGAATATCATTATTGTTATTTTATGTAGCATATTATATTGTATTTTCAGTAATGCTTGAAAGATTCGAATTTTCATAGATTGTTTAAATCCTTTTTTGCAGTAACTGTATCAAATGAAAAACCAAACTCCAAAAGATTTGGTCCCAAAATTTTTTGATAATACTGCACACACATATGACAAAATAGCATATTATGCTACCTTTGGCAAAGACAACTATTGGAAAGATAAAATCATCCAAAAAATGAAAAAACCAAAATCAATACTTGATTTGGCCTGTGGTACAGGAATACTTACAAGAAAATTGGCTACTGAATTTCCCGACTCTGAAATTATTGGAGTAGATATTACCAAAAATTATTTGAAAATAGCAGAAAAAAACTCTACCAATTTTTCTAATATCTCATTTATTCATCAAGATGCAGAAAAACTATTACTTGAAAAAAAATTTGACTGTATCTGTTCTTCTTATATTCCAAAATACTGCAATGCAGAAAGTTTACTTAATCGATGTATCTTACATCTAAATAAGAATGGAAACATAATTCTACATGATTTTCTTTATCCTAGAAATTCAATTGTTCAAGTTTTTTGGAAATTACATTTTATGTCATTGCAAATTCTTGGAAAATTTATTCCCACTTGGAATGAAGCATTTGTAGAACTTCCCAAATTAATTGAATATTCAAACTGGGTAGAATCTTATACTACATTTTTTAAAAATAATGGCTTTATTGTAGAGTTTGAGTCCTTGACCTTCAATACTTCAGGCATATTAACTGCTCATAGAACTGATTAAATTAATCCATATGATCTTATAATAAAAAAAATAACTGTTGAACTCAGCACTCCTACAGTTATTGTCTTTAAAATTAGTTCTTTTTGCTTAATTGTTTGTTGATTGCCATGATTGCGTTTGAGTAATTTGTATTGTCTTGATGTTTTAATCAGTGCATAGGTAACAAATGATGTGATAGTTGCGATAATTATTGTTTCTAACGAAATAGAGTTTGTTTGAATAACTGACCCTGCAAAAACAGGTAAAACCCCCCATGAAAAAATTGTCGAAATATTATTATGAAATTTCCCCCCAAACAATTCCAAATTATAGGCAAATAAGAAAAATCCCTCAATAATTCCAATAGGAATTAACCATGGTGAGTCTAAAATTGCAAAATAGATGCCTATTGAAAATGCAATACCCAAAGAGATTAAAGCTATTGTAGCAAGTTTCTTTTTTGGCAAACTCCCCCAAGGTTTTGTTTTTCCACCAATTGCGTCAAGCAAATGTGCACTAACTCCTAATGCCAGAACATAGATTATACAAATTGCAATTATTCTTTCAAAGTGTAATGGACCTGAAATAGCACCTAATGCCGCAAAACATGTAACAATCGCAGTATATGGTAAAAATAAGATTCCTATGCTAATTCGAAACTTTCTTGAACCAAATTTTGGAACAAACCATTCTGATGTTCTATCTGTCTCCAATATTACAGATTAGATTTTATCCCTTATATGATCACACTTTAGATTAATTAAGATAATCAAGTAGTATTACTATGGGCAAATACGAAAAATTCATTCAAAAAGGAGTTGACGAACCACTTGAAAACATACCATTTCACGGAAAGGCACCAATCCATAGATTATCCATGCTTAGCAAAAATCATGTTCCTCAGTCAGATACTCATATAGCAGTTCATTTTGTTGATGCTACAAAAAATCTTCCAAAATATAGTAAGATGCACAAACACAATCATGATGAAATAAATCTAATTTTATCTGAAAATTCCAAATTAGAATATGAGATTCAACTAGAAGATGAAAAATATAATGTGTTGTCTCCTTCCTCTATTTTTATTCCAAAAGGCATGAATCACTCAGCACAGGCAATATCTGGCAAAGGAATTTTTGTTTGTATAATATTATCAGATGATTACGAATCAATATGATCTAGTTTTAGAGAATATACTACCAAATCACCTTTGCTTTTTAATAAAAATCCAGCAAGCTTGGCTTTGAATCCGTATTTTTTGTTGCGAAGAGAAATAGCTCTTTTTGCTTCATCCCCTTCAACTTTTGTAGCTGTGCCTGAGACCCATTCTCCCTTTGGTGTTCCATTAAATGAACATGGACAAATTCTTACTTTTGGATTATTTTTTAGACGTTTTACTTTTCCAGTCTTACTTCTTGTAATTACAAAAACTCTATCATCCTCTTTGATAAACCAAACTGGAGTTTTAACTCCCTCGCCATTTTTCTTGAATGTCTCAAGATTGATGTATTGTTCATCTGATAATGTATTCAGAACATCTGTCAATAGTTAACTATGATTGTTTTAGATTATAAATAACACCAAACTCATTTTCAAATCAATCTAATTTCTACCTATAGAAAATCTTATCAAATACACAATTTACAAAGATCAATGGAAATTCAAGAAGCTGCTGAAAAATTGTTAAAGCTGAGTCCATCTGTTAGGGTTGTATCTGTATGTGATCTTAATGGTAAGCTGATTTTTTCAGCAAGATCAAAAAAAGTCAAAGTCTTACTTCCAAAAAGCAAAAGCCTGGCATCTTTAAAGGCTGCTGCAAAGGATTGGAAAAACCGAAAAAAACTAGCAAGGAGCTTAGGAATGTGCAAGTATGTGGTTGCTGAATATGACAAGGTAAAACGTATTGTAATTCCTGCTGGAAAAAATCATCTCTTGTATGTCACAACTACTGCTGCCTTTGATCATAACAAAGTAATTCGAAAAGTAAGATCTTTCAAATAGAATTATCTTATTCATTTTTTATTTTAGTTTACTCTAGGTTGTTTACTTTAAGTCAATGTAATTTCAATTGTTTAGAGTTTTCTTCTTCCAGTTCCTCTTCCTGAACTAACCCACATTCCTTTAGTGTCTGCAGATTTAGTGCTAGGAATATCTCCGAACTTTATTCTAGTCGTTCCACGACCTGTAGTTACATATTTGTCTGCAGATTGTTTTTTTCTTTTTTCTTGGTATTCTTTGAATGCTCCTCCAGACCAGTTTTCATCTTCTTTTTCTGATATTCTTCTAGAAGTTCCTCTTCCTCCAACACGAACTATTCCCATTTTGTTATCAAATATAGTAGCAGTTTCATCCTAATAAGATTTTGACAACAATCTATGAGTAATTTTTCATTAGTTAGATCCTAAAGTAATTAATAATCCAAAAACCAAAAATGCGCTATGGCGTATAATCCTTCAGGGGAAGTAGATACCCTCAATATGTTATTTGACAAACTAGAGTCCTTATTTGATGAATCTCAGGGATATTATGAACAATTTTTAGATACAAACAACATGTACAAACAAGGAAAATTAGATGATAGAGAATTTTTTCAAAAGTTAGGTGATTATGTTGTAGCATATTCTGCACTTGAATTTCTTGCAATCAAAGTAATGTTTGAGATACGCAAGTCTCTAGGTAAGGGAGGCGGAAATACTCAGTCACCTGGTTTGATGCCCGGAATGGGTCAGCCCGGAATGATGGGTAATCCTGGAATGAATCAACCTAGAGCCGGTTCAAAAGATAATCCTGTAGGAGGACCTCCAGGAATTGTTTCTGCAAAGGAAGCATTTGGTGATGCCGGTACACTTCCATCCCCAGATCCGTCATTAATGCCAAAGAGAACAACTAGTGGAAATGGCTGCCCTTCTTGTGGAGCAGAACTAAGACCTAATGCAAAATTTTGCACAAAGTGTGGCACAAAAGTTTAGCTAACAATTGATCATTCTTGTGTAGAGCCACATTCAGGACAAAATCTAGCCGTAGCTGAAATTTTTACTCCGCATTCAGAACAAAACTTTGATTCTGAGCTGGATTCTTTTTGTGCATTTCCATATATTCCAGTATTTTTTACTGCACCAGTTGGAACATAAGTATCATCATCGATTACTACTGGTTCAAAATCTTGTTCTTTCATAAATGTCATCATTCTAGGTATTGTCTTTTCTTTATCTTCTGGATCTGGAACTGTGTCTCCTAACCAAAATGCAAATCTCATTAGTGTAAGCTCTGGGGTTGAAAATGCTAGTGTGTGAGTAGACATGTAGTCTTCAGCTGCCTTTTTACCATCAAATGTTTTCATAAGACACTATAATCTGTGTCAATGTATAATACTTTCCCATCTGTGTGTTTCATTACACGTGACTGAAATTTTTATTTAAAATTTAAATTCAAATTTTGCTTACTTTTAGTGATGGTAAAAAGAATTATGGTATGTCTTGATGGTTCAAAACATTCCTTGAAGGGGTTAAAAGAAGCAATATCTATGGCAAAATCTTCTGGGGCTACTATAATTGGAGTTCATAGCGATACCACTCATGGACTTTTTACTGCAGTTCACGCACCAAAAATTCCTGAAACAAAATGGTCGCAAGAAATGAAAAAAATTATTGAAACAGCACAAAAACGAGTTGAAAAACAAGGTCTGAAATTTGAAGGAGTTTGTATTGCAGGAAGAGCAGCAGGAATAGACCTTACCACATTTGCAAATAATCCTAAAAATAGAATTGATCACATAGTGATTGGTGCTAGAGGTCTTAGTTTTCCAAAAGAGATTTTCTTAGGAAGTGCCTCTAATTTTGTTTTGCACAAAGCAAAGCCTCCTGTGACTGTTGTAAAATAAACTCAGTCATCAGGACAAGTTAATTCCCGAAGTTCTTGGTATTTTTTTTCCATTGCTTCGGCTCTTTCAGATACCAGTTCTAAATTAAAGTCGTTTTTAGGAAAATACCATCTTATCGGAACCCAATGTCCTATGCCATCCATATCGTGTATCATTCCTTTATCTGCTATCACGTCTAGTTTTTCATCCTTTGATGTTTCTTTAACAGTTAATCCGCGTTTAGTTTTGTCTTCTAGAATATAGTCTGAGTCATTTTCTTTGATGTAATAATATGCTCCTTTCTTTAGAACAGGTAAATCTAAGAGCATTTATTTTTCCACGGGGTTTCCAATCATATTTCCCCACTCTGTCCATGAACCGTCATAGTTTCGGACCTGGGGATATCCTAACAGGTATTTTAATACAAACCAAGAGTGGGAAGAACGTTCTCCTATTCTGCAATAACATATTACATCTTTGTCTGGCGTAACTCCTTTTGGTTCGTAATTTTGTTTAAGCTCTTCTACTGCCTTGAAGGTTCCAACTTGATCATTTACGGCAGTTGCCCATGGTATGTTGTTTGCACCGGGAATATGACCTCCTCTCTGTGCATGCTCCATTGGGTATTCTGGAGGTGCAGTAATTTCTCCTTTAAACTCTGCAGGAGATCTAACATCTACCATTACAGTATCGTTTTTGTCAAGTGCTCTTCGTACATCAAATAGATAAGCACGCAATCCTTCATCTGGCGGTTGTGCTGTGTATTGGGTAGAAGGTATCTGTGGTTCTTCTGTTGTGTATTCTTTGTTTTCTAATTCCCACTTTTTTCTTCCACCATTCATGATCTTGATATCTTTGTGACCATAATACTTGAAAACCCAAAACACAAATGCTGCAAACCAATTGTTAAAATCACCATAAAGAATTACTTCACTATCTGGAGTAATTCCATTTTTTGACAT
>JAWVZS010000019.1:0-10539 GCA_033722055.1 Nitrosopumilaceae archaeon | reverse complement strand
TTTGCCGATAATATCGATCTCGTCGTGGGTCATAGGCTATGATTTAAAGATGCATATAACCCACAAAGTGTTAGTAACCTTTCTAGTTTTGGTAAGAAATTTTTAACAAATGAAAATCACGCAGGAGATTTAGAAATTTTAAAATCCCTTGAAAAATGATTCAAGATATGATTCAAAAAGAAGAACTTGCTCAAATCATGAAGTTCGTAGCTCAGAGATGGGTCGACATATCAAAAGAGCCGGACAACAAAGTTCTTCAAAACCTACCAAGCGATTTCTGGATGAATTCCGTTGGAGGAAAAGCTGGAAAAGGCAGATGGGTTACAATGCTAATGTATACTGAGAATGAAGAAGATGCAAATGCATTCAAAGAAGTCCTACTTCGATGGCAAGCAAAGGGAATGAAAAAAGAACCATCACCCGATCTAATTCAAATTGGAAAAAAGAAATAGAGTATTAATAATTGGAATACTTTTCTGATTTATTGTCAGAGTTTTCTCCACATGAAAAAGAAATACTAAAAAATCATTTTTCAAATGTTGATGGAAATGTTTTTGCAATAACTACACCACAACAAGTAGATCGCGGTGCACTCATGTCTAGATATAGTAGAACAGACAAAAGCATGAGAAGAGTATTTCTTGACGAATTTTTAACAAATGAAAACAGAGGAGAGGAATTTTACAATCGAGTTCTTCTAGAGTATGGTGATGACTCTGTAGCAGAACTAGGTGAAGCACAAATTGCGATAGAAGGTTTGTCAAACATTGCAGTAAAAAAAATAGAAGATAGAAGAATTGGACTTTCATATCTTGAGAAGTCATCCAGATATGTTTCATGGAATAAAAAAGAAAACGGAGAATATCGGTTTTACAGAGACCCAAATATTTTAGAATCAAAATATGCAGATGATTATCTTAATGCATGTAATTTAGCATTTGATGTATATTCAAAAAATATAGAACCAATGATTAACTACATAAGAGAAAAATATCCAATAGAAAAATACAGTTTCAAAGACTCGAGTGACGGAAAAGAAAAATCATTTTCTAAACTAAAAGACGAATCAGATATCAAGTCGGCAAATTTCATTTACAGAGGTTCAACAAAAGCAAAGGCATTAGATATCCTCAGAGGGTTATTGCCTGCATCTACGCTTACAAATGTAGGAATTACAGGTAATGGTAGAGCCTTTGAGTATTTGCTAACCATTTTACATTCATCTAGGCTCAATGAAGAAAGAGAATTAGCCAAAAAAATCAAAAATGAGTTGGATACAACAATCAAGTCATTTGTGCGTAGATCAGATGACAAGTATGGTCAGGCCTTTCAAAAATATCTACAAGATATCAAATTACTATCAAAGAAATTCATAAAACAAGAAATCAAGCAAAAAGTTTCAAAAGGGATTCAAACAAAGCTGGTGGATTATGAGAATGAAAATTCTGCACTAAACAAAGTAGTTGCAAGTTTACTATACGAAGAATCGTCTAGCACGTCATTGTATGAAATACTAAAGCAAGTAAAAAAAATGTCAAAAAGAAAAAAAATCAACATTATAGAATCATTTGCAAAAATTAGAAAAAATCGTCGTCATAGACCTCCCAGAGCATTCGAATCAGTCTATTACACATTTGATCTTCAAAATAATTTTGGTATGTTTCGTGACTTTCACAGACATAGGGCATTAACACTACAGCGACAACTGCTAACAACTGATCATGGATACAGTACGCCAGATGAAATTAAAATTCTAGGCATCCAAAAAGAATATGACGAATGTCTACAAAACACAACAACAGTATTTAACAAACTACGGACAAAACTCCCAGAACAAGCTCAGTATGTAGTAAATTTTGCTTTTAATTATCCATATACAATGAAATTTAATCTTAGGGAAGCATGCCATTTGATAGAGTTAAGAACAGTTCCCCAAGGCCATGTAGATTATCGAAGAGTTGCACAACAAATGTTTGAACAGATTAACAAAAAACATCCTAACTTGAGTAAAATTATGAAGTTTGTAGATACCAAAGTTTATGATTTAGAAAGATTTGAATCAGAAAAGAGAACTGAAGAAAAAAGGAAAAAACTAGGATAGAAAAAATTCTAATACCAAAAAAGTCAATCATACATTATGGCAGATAAAATTATCAAATCAAAAGAAGAATGGAAAGAAAAGCTAACTCCTGAACAATTTGAAGTATGCATTAACAAGGCAACAGAACCTCCATTTACAGGAAAATTTTGTTATTCAAAAGACGAGGGTGTTTACAAATGCGTATGTTGTAATGAACCATTATTCAAGTCAGATACAAAATTTGATTCAGGTTCTGGATGGCCGAGTTTTTGGGAACCGATTAATGAAGATAAAATAAAGTATGAAACAGATTCAAGTTATGGCATGACCCGAACCGAAGTTATGTGTAACAAATGTGGTGCGCATCTAGGTCATGTATTTGATGATGGACCAAAACCTACAAACTTGAGATACTGTATCAATTCGATATCTTTAGATTTTGATAAGCAGTAACAAAACAATTTTTCATTCAAAAATTATTAATAAACCGCTACTAATGCAAGAAGATTAGCAATATGAAGCAACTAAATTGTAAAAAAGAACTAGAGGGATATTATTGAGGATAATTCTGTGTGGATTTGGCGGAGTAGGCCAAAGTTTAGTTAAATTATTTGATTCAAGATCAGATGATCTTTATGCAAAGTTTGGTCTAAAACCCAGAGTTGTTGCAGTGTTTGATACAAAAGGAAGTGCAGTAAGCCAATCAGGCCTAGATTTACGCAAACTAATTGAAGTGAAGAAAAAATTTGGAACCGTTGGAAAGTATGCAGATAAACGAAACAAATTATCAGGTGTGGATTTGATAAAAAACCTAGATGCAGATGTGTTAATAGAAACTAGTGCAAGTAATTACAAAGATGCAGAACCGGGTATGACCCACATAACTACAGCAATGAAACACAAAATGCATGTTATTTCAGTAAACAAAGGACCACTTGCCCTAGCATTTCCTTCATTGTATGAATTAGCTACCTATAATCAAGTTTTGTTCAAATTTAGTGGTACCGTAGGTGGTGGCACTCCTATCCTAGATTACGCAAAAGATAGTTTATGCGGTGAAAGAATTATTTCATTTAAAGGAATTCTTAATGGAACCACAAACTACATCTTAACTAACATGGCCGGTGGTTTGTCTTTTGATGAAGCGTTACAAGATGCCAAAGCCAAAGGGTATGTAGAAGCAGACGAATCTTTGGATTTAGATGGTTTGGATGCTGCAGCTAAATTAGTAATATTGGCAAATTGGATTATGGACATGAAGGTAACACTTCCAGATATTGATTGTACTGGAATACGAAAGGTTACTCAACAAGATATCAAAAATGCTGCAAAGAAAAATTGTGCTGTAAAATTGATTGCATCATGTAACAAAGAACTCAAAGTAGGACCAGAAGAGATACCAGAAAACGATCCCCTATGTGTTGATGGAACACTAAATGCAATATCCTTTACTTCAGAACATTCTGGAACACAAACCATAATTGGAAGAGGTGCAGGAGGCATGGAAACGGCTAGTTCAATTTTAAGAGACTTATTAGATATCAGACAAGAGATTGCACGAAATTGAAATCACATTTAATTTCAAAAAGCGAAACATCGGCTTTGATAAAAGAAGTATCAGACAAATGGAAGATTGAGATTCCTAAAATAAAAAATCTCAAAGTTCACAAAATTGCAGATGACGCAGAATTAGTTACCGGGGAAGGGATAAAAATTTTGAAAATAAATGAAAATTATCTTCCCTTTTTATCAGAAACACAATTGTTAGAAAAATTTCCTAATGTCATGGTGGATATGGGTGCTGTAAAATTCATGTGTAATGGGGCAAATGTAATGAGACCTGGGATTAAAAGCCATACAGAATTTCAAAAGGGAGATATTGTTTGTGTGATTGAAGAGTCACAACACAAATTCTTAGCTGTTGGAAAAGCATTGTTTTCAAGCCAAGAAGTTGAAAGTATGGACAAGGGTCAAGTAATTGAAAACTTGCATTACATTTCGGATAAGTTTTGGGAGATAGCAAAAACTATTTCTGAATAATCAAATTTTCAGAGTATTCTTTTACTCCATCTTTTGTAATGATCATTACATCTATGCCGTCTCCACTAAATGAATCTCTCATAGTGGCAGAACGAACAGCTTTCTTTGCCAAATCTACTGCTTCTTCTTGAGTCATTCCTTTCTTGAATTGTGGATCTAAAACACCAAGTGCCATTTCAGCACCTGTTCCAACAGCAGCATATTCATCAGGCAAAACTGAACCTAACGGATCCAAAGTGTAAATTACTGGCTCTTCGACTACTCCTCCAACTATTACTTGAGTGAGTAATGGGAAAAATCGTCTTTCATACATCATATTAGACATCATTTTTGCTACAGAATTTGGAGGAACGTCTCTTTTTAGCTCCATTTTTCTAATTTTAGCTAGTGCTGCAATTTGTAAAGACAAAATCTGCATATCAGCTACCAGACCAGCACATGTAGCACCAACTTTTGGGGTGATTTGAAAAGTCTTCTTTGTGTTTTTACTTACTAGAAAATTACCATATGCGATCCTTTTCTCACTAGCAAACACAACACCACCATCAAAAGTAATCCCTACTGCGGTGGCACCGGGCATATACATAGCCATGAACAAAATGATTTGAGAGCATAATAAAGGGCTTTCTACATAAAATCAAAAAAACATGGGTAAAATAATTATACCAAGAAAAAGCAAATCAATCGTTATGCCCACAGCTGAGATTAAACAAAAAGCACTAAACGATATTGTCTTCATGGGATTAAGATCTGCAATTGGTGTGATCTTTATCGTTCATGGCATTGGCAAGTTTAATCCAGGATTTACTGGCTTTCTTAACAATTTGGGACTGCCTCCAGAAATGCAGATTCCAATTGCACTTGCAGAACTAGTACCCGGCATACTAATGATAATTGGCGTATTGAGTAGAATCTCAGGGGGTCTACTATCTATCATAATGCTTGGTGCCATATTTCATGTAAAGAATGCAGAAAATCTAACAGGTCAAGGAGGATATGAAATTGATCTAATATTGTTAGCCTCATCATTAGTAATAGTAGTTGTAGGACCTGGTAGAATTTCGCTAGCTCACATTATCAAAAAGATTCCAAGAGCAATTCATTAATTTCCAAATTTTTCCATAATAAGACACATACATTTTGTTGTCTTTTTTAACAAATCAATCCTTGTAAATTCATTGGGGGAGTGAATTCTAGAAAAGATGTATGTACTTCCAATAGAAATACAGGGAGCATTCAAATATTTTTGAAAAGAATGCATAGGTCCAGTTCCTGCATTAGATACATTGAGAATAGAATTTCCAAAGGCAGAATCGGCAGAATCTTTGACAAAAGTTACAAATGGTTCAGTGATTTTTGTTCTAGCCGCTGCTTCACCGTGAAATGTTTTTACAGAAATATCGCCAAATCCTTTTTTCTTTAGATGTTGCTTCAATCTAGAAATTTGTTTTTTAGGGTCCATTTCAGGTACCAGTCTAAAGTCAATTTTAGCTAAAGCCTTAGCAGGAAGAACTGTTTTTGCTCCAGGACCAATATAACCAGATACAAATCCGGCAATATTACAAGTAGGTTCACCAACAAGGGCTTTTTTTGCATCCAATCCATGTTTTTTTCCAACAAAGGTTGTTATTCCAAATTCTTTTTTGAAAGAAGATTCATCAAATGGTTCTTTTTTGATAATTTCTAATTCTTTTTTTGTAAATGGTTTTACTTCTTTGTACCAATCTTTAATGAGTATTTTACCATCAGGGTTTCGTAGTGTTTTTAGTGCTTCAATTAATCTCCATGCAGGATTTTTTATCAGAACTGCCATACTAGAATGTGCATCGCGTTTAGATTCAGAAATAGATAGTTCAACAAACAAGAGTCCTTTCATACCTAATCCTACTATAGGTCTGTTTTTTGAATCGACATAACCAAATTCCCAAATTACACCGTCACAAGAAAATTTCTTTTTGTATTTTTTCAAGTATGCATCTATGTGAGCACTACCAGTTTCTTCTTCACCTTCAATTACAAATTTTATGTTACATGGAACATCTCCAGTAGTTTTTAGAAAACAATTTACTGCTTTAATTCTAGTAATTAATTCACCTTTATCATCTGATGCTCCCCTACCAAAAATTTTGTTTCCCTTTAATTTACCACTAAAAGGAGGATCATCCCATAGATCATAAGGCTCTACTGGTTGAACATCATAGTGATTATAAAATAACAGAGTCTTGTTTGGATTTGATTTTGATTTAATTTCACCATATACTATTGGTGCAGTTTTTTTGTTTAATCGTAAAAGTTCTGATTTAATTCCATTTTGTTGTAATAGTTTTTTTACCAATAAAGCACATTCTTCTATTCCTTCATTTTTTGCAGAAACACTAGGTTGTCTAATTAATATCTGTAAATCTTTTACAAGCAAATTCATCTGAGAATCTACTGCTTTTAAGACAGATTTTGAGGCAGTCATACTATTCTATCAAACGGTTTCATCACATGAGGAATTTCATCTAGAAGATCCATTGAAGTAATATGTAGTCCTAATTTCTTTTGAATGGATTTTCCTGCCAATCCATTAACAAACGTTGCACATGCAGCAGATTCTAATGAATTTCTATTCTTGGCAAGCATTCCGGCAACTAGTCCTGATAATACGTCTCCAGTTCCACCAACAGACATGGAGGGGGTTTTCATTTCATTTGTGTAAGTAGTTTTACCATTAGAAATGACATCCACTGCTCCTTTGAGAAGAATTGTAGTATTGTGTTTTTTTGCATATTTTTCAACTAATCGTATTCTTTCTTTTTTTGTATTGGAAGGTAGTTCGCCAAATAATCTCTTAAATTCTCCAGCATGTGGTGTCACAACTGAATTTGTGTTTGGCAGTAAGGATAATACTTCAGGAATTAATGCACTTGCATCAAGTGAAACTCGAACATCTTGGTCAATTAAAGACTTTATCAAAAGATTCATTGCATTTCTGTCTTGAACTGCCAGACCCATTCCAATAGTAGCAGAGTCCAAGTTTTTTGGAATAGCTCCAATTAGCTTATTGACAGATCCTCGTGTTAGTTTTTGATCAGCTAGTGGAATTACTATAAGATTAGGGGAAATAGCCCGTGTTGGAGCAACATTAACTTTGGGAATTGCAGTATATACTAAATCAGTACCGCTTCGTAGTGCAGCAAGAGATGACAGAATAGGAGCTCCATGGTAAATGTAACTTCCCCCAACAACAAGAACGGTTCCATTATCTCCTTTTCTGCAGTTTGATTTTCGCGATGGAATAAATTTTTGAATTATTTTTGCAGTGAGTGACTTGGCCAATGTATAGATTCAATCAACAACTAGAATAAATCTTGTTGGAGTATTAGGCACGTTTTTTTGGTTTTTTTGTTGATGTGGGTTTTTCCCTATCAAAAATTGCCTTTCTACCATAGCAAAGATATGTAGTATGACCTATACCCTGAAAAGAATGTCTGGTTTTTCCTTCTCTGGCATCAATTGTTCTTGATATATGTTCAGACGACTCTATGTCTGTAAATTCATTTTCTACTAAAGCCATAGTAAGTTTTTCAAGTTGATTCATTGTAGGACAAATTGCAAAAATAGCACCACTGCTTTTTAACATCTTTCGAACCTGAGGAATGACAGTCCAAGGATCTCCCAGATCAATAAGAGCTAGATCAGCATCATCTATTGGTAGTTTTTTCGCAGTTTTAATGTCTAATTTGGTTTGTGTGATATATTTTGTCATTCCAGCTTTTTTGATGTTTTTTTCAGCTATTTTCATAAATTCGTCATCAACATCATAGGTGTAGACATGGCCTCTGGGTTTTACAATACTTGCCACATATGATGTGAGTGCACCGCTTCCTGTACCTATCTCTACAATTTTTTGACCGCTTTGGATTCCAGCTCTTGCAATAATATATCCAATATCTTTTGGATAAACAATTTGAGTACCATGTTGAATTTTCATAATATAATCAAAAGTTGTAGGTTTTAGAAGATAGACGTACTTGTCCTTGTTAGTGGTTAAACGTGAACCGTATTCTTTTCCAATTGCTTCTGCATGTGGTATAACACCAATATGTGTATGAAGTGATTCTTTTTTGGAAATTGTAACTAACCATTTTTTTGATTGATTATAATAAAACAATACAGGGGATTTCTGTTTTATTTTTTCCACAAAAAAGCGATTAAATTTTCGGATAAGAATCTACTGGTTTGGTCTTAACAAAACCTTTAGTGAATCAGGTTCTGATGCTCGTTTAAAGGCTTTATCATAATTGTCTATAGTATATTCAGAATCAATCAAATCATCTGTCTGAATAACTCCTGTTGCAAGTGCATCTATTGCAGGTTTGAATGGACCGCATCTAGAACCAATAAACGTAATTTCATGAACCACAGCTGGAGAAAGATCCAATTTATTTTTAGAAGCTATTGTGGATTTTAAAATAACATTACCTCTAGGTTTTACTAGTTTAAGCGAATCCAAAAATCCAGATTCTCTTCCTGTGGCTTCAATCACTAAATCAAAGCATTTCTCATCAGAGGTAGTTATTTCAGAAGAAGTAGAAATATCCAATGCTTGTAATTTTTTTAATTTATCTTCATGTTTTCCAAAACAAAAAATATTTTTGGATTTTAATTTCATTACACGGCTTATTAACTGAGCTAAACGACCATCTCCAACTATTGCAATTTTCCATTCAGGTTTGATATTTACTTGTTCTAATATTTCAAATGCCGCAGCTAATGGTTCTACAAATACGGCTTGTTGTAAAGATACAGTATCTGGAATAATGTGTAAATTTTCCTCAGGTAATGAAAGAAATTGTGCAAATGCGCCATCTCTATTTAAAATACCAAGGACAGTTCTATTGGGACAATGTCTCTGTAATCCGTTCTTACAAGACTCACAATGTTTGCATCCAACATTAATTTCTCCTACTACTCTTTTACCAATTAGATTAGTTGGACCATTAACAACTGTTCCCACAAATTCATGACCTAATACACCATTGTAAGACATGTATCCACGAAGAATTTCAAGATCTGTACCACATATACCAGCTAAATCTACACGGACAATACATTCACTTGTATCTGGTTTTTTATAATCAGAGTCAAGAACCAAAGTATCTCCATTAAAGAATAAGGCTTTCACATAATACAAAATGTTCAAACCCCCTTTAAATGAAAAGCCAAGACAAGCTTTTTGTGTCATAATGAAATACAATAACTGGTTTGCACGCCAACAACCCTAGAGATGAAAAGTTTATAGCTTTGATTCTCTAGGGAAATTACATCTTTTCAGGAGTTTCTATACCAATCAATCCAAGTGCCTTTTCTATGGTAAGTTTGAATGAATAAACTAGACATAATCGCAGATTTTCTAAAGATGAGTCTCCGATGTCAAGTACTTTGTTATGCTCATAAAATGAATTAAAGGCAACTGCCAAATCATGACTAAATCTAGCAATTACTTTGGGAGAAAGATTGTTTGCCGCATCAGTTACCCGTAAAGGAAACAAACCTAATGTTTTGACAAGATTTTTTTCATATTCATCAGTAATTAATTCAAAGTTAGCATCAAAAGATGGAGAGTATCCTGCCTTTTCTAAGATTCGTGATGCACGAGCATATGCATATTGAATATATGGTGCAGTATCGCCTTCAAGACTAAGCGATTTTGCAAGATCAAATGTAATAATTTTATCCAAATCCTGCTTTATCATTTCATAGCGTAATGTTCCAACTGCTACTTTGTGAGCAATCACGCCAATTTTTGCAGAGTCCATATCCGGATTACGTTTTTGTGTTTCTTCAACAACTTTGTTTTTTAACAAATCATATACAGAGTCAGCATTAACGTATAATCCCTTTCGGCCAGACATTTGGGCTTGTTTTCCCTGGGTTTCTATACCAAGTGATTTTGCAGTATCACTACTAAGAGTAACAGATTCGTAACCTAAGTGGTTGTAAGCATCAGAATCAGATTTGAATTTTCCCATCAGTGTGGAAATAATTTTCTGTAATCTTGCTTGTCTCGAATCAATTACAGTAATTACTTTTTGGCCAGAAAATTTTTTCTTTGATTCATCATTTTTTTGTAAAATTGTCTTCCAAAGTGTACGGTTGCCAGGTTGTATTTTTTCATACTTTGTATAATAGAATGGATCTTCTAACAGACCTAACTTCCAGGCAGCATAAGGAATGTCTTTTGCAATATAGGTTGCAGTTCCATTACTTCGAACAATTACCTTATCTTCCTCATTGCCATCACCACGAATAACCCAACATCCTTTGTTTTTTCCTTCATTTTCAAATTCAACAAGATTAAGATCTTTGAGTTTTGCAAAAATTTGATCCCACAATCCAGAGCGTATTATCTGAGATTCATAGTTTAGACAATC
>JAWVZS010000018.1:0-10630 GCA_033722055.1 Nitrosopumilaceae archaeon | reverse complement strand
GTATTCTAATAGTTCTTTTCCATCAATTAGTGGAATGGCATTTTGTTTTGCATATTTTGCAGCTTTTTCAAAAGATAAAGCAGTGTATGTTTCAGCATCCATCATTTCACAAATTGCAGTTACAGGTGTTAGTTGTGCTATTTTACTAAGATATACAGACATTTCTGTATGTCCTTGTCTTGTTTTCAAAAGACCATCTGAGGCAACAAGAAGAGGTACATGGCCTGGAGTTTTAAAGGAAGAAACAAATTTTTTTTGTTGATTATCAACGTTATACAAATTTGCAAGTTCTCGAATTGTCAATGATCGGTCACTATCAGTAATTCCAGTATATGTTTGGTAATGATTTACGTATAAAGAAAATGTTGGATGATCTCCATAAGGTGCTAAACCCATTATCATTTCTTTATTAGGAATAGAAGATTCCGCAAGAATATCATGCATGTATTTTAGACCAAGAGACTTGCCAAAATTATGATCTATTGCAATGCATAGTAAACCACCAGCATGTTGTCTCATTCTTGCAACATGTTCAGCGGTAACAAACTGAGCTGCTACTACCATATCAATTTCATTTTCCCTACCAGCAGAATCATACAGTAAAACAAATTCTCCGCGTTTTAGTGATTCAATTCCATCTTCTAGTGTCAATAATCAAATTCGCCGAGTTTAGAATTATAAAGCTTACTAAAAATCTGGTAGTTACCACAAAATTGGTAGATAGTTAATTTTTACTTTAAAATGTATTTTCCAAGAATGTCAGTTTCAATATTAACTTTATCGCCTACTTTTTTTGTTTTAAAATTTGTAACATCAATGGTATGAGGAATAAGACAAACTAATGCTTGATTTTTTTTTACATCTACTATTGTAAGACTGATTCCATCAATAGCAATAGAGCCTTTCTTCACTACATATCGTGTCAATTTTTTTGGGATTTCAATCCATACTTGGACTTCTTTTGGTTTTTTTTGAATTTTTTTGATTATACCCACACCATCTACATGTCCTAAAACAAAATGACCTTCTAATCGATCACCTGCCTTTAAACTTCGTTCAATATTTACAATTCCACCTTTCTTTAAATTTCCAAGATCTGTTTTCTTGGTTGTTTCATCAATCATTTCAAAGATACATTTTGACTTGTTTAGTTTTGTTGCAGTCAAACAAACACCATTGATTGCCACACTTTGTCCAATTTTCAAACCTTTTGCCCTTTTACCAAGATCTACAGTCATTTGAACAGCACTACGGTTGTTGGTACTACTGGTAATTTTGTCAATTTTGCCAGTTCCTTCAATAATTCCTGTAAACATCTTCTATTTTTGAAAAGGAATTCGTATAAAATTATTTAGATGTAGTAAATATATCGTATAAATATTCTATTTGGCCTTAAACGGATTATTTTTGTGAGGATCTTTATCTTTGTAATCATTAAATTCGTTAATACAAAATTGATGAAATACAGAACAGTGGTTAATTTTTGCATCAGAAATTATTTTATTCATATTTTCATTTAAAACTCCTTGAGCAGCCAAAAATGATTCATCATCCAAACCTAATTTAGAATATAATTTAGCTTTTGCCAGTGCAGCATCTTGAATAGATGAATCTAATTTCTGAACCTTATCATAGCATGAAATGGATTCAGTTAGTTTGTTTAAGAAACTCAAAGACAAAGCCTTATTCATTAGAGCAGTAATGTTTTGTGGTTCAATTTCTAAAACTTTATCATAATATTCAATTGCTTCTTCATGTTTATTTAATTCATTTAATGCTAAAGCCTTACTATTAAGAGTCCAAACATCATTAGGGATTGATGAAAGTAGTTGATCACAGCAAGATAATACTTTTTCAAATTCTTTTAAATTTTCTAAAGCATAAATTTTATTTTTTATTGCATAGCTATCAAGTTCATCATTTTGTAAAACTTGATTACAATATTCTAAGGCTTTATCAAATTTTTCTAAATGTAAATACGCTAAAGATAAATTTTGTAATGCTGTTTTATCACTAGGATTTTTTTCTAACAGATTTAAGCAATAATTTGCCATCTCATCATATTTTCCTGCATTATACATACGTGTGATTACAGTAATTGGATCAAGAAGATCTATCAATATCTTTGATATGACTATTAATTATTAATTAGTTGTTTAAATTCTAAATAAAAAAGAAAATTTATTTTAAAACTTTTCTTAATGATTCGTTAAGAACTTTAGAATAACTATAGGATGTTTGTTCTTGTTGTATCAGTTTTGCTTGACGCATTCGTAGTTTTTTATCCAAATCATCATCGATCATTATGGTCACTCGTTTTGCCATTTTACCTACAGTATAGTATGATCATTATAATTTAAGAATATATTAAAAGTTCCATATTTGGGAATTAATTCTTAATTGTGCTTAGAACCACGTCCATTTTGAATGGTTTGTAAATAATTGGAATTTCAAGTTTTGTGAGTTTTTCTTCTGTAACTGAACTCATATCAGCAGTTACTGCAATTAATTTTGCATTAGGATCATATTCTTGAATTTTTTTTATTGCATAAAATCCACTACCGTTTGGCATCATAATATCCACCAAAACTGCATCAGGACTATGCTTTTTGTATAAATCTAAGGCACTTTTACCGTTATAACCACTTCCTACAACTTTAATTCCATTTTCTTCTAGAATTTCACTGAATAATTGTACCGTATCATAATCATCATCGATCACAATTACTGATTTACTCACAAGGTAAGAAATTAGTATGCCCTTTATTTTCATTTACATTAGGTAGATGGAATGGGAGGAGTAGATAGGTTTTTAGCTACAGAGTTTTCAAAGGAAATTAAAAAACAAATAACAGAAAAAGATCTAAAGAAAATTGAAAGAACACTATTTTTGCAAGAAGGAATGTCAATAAAACTTTCTATAGAGCACTTTAGCAAATTACATAATACTATAAAAAATATCATAAGACGAGATCCATCAAACATAGAAAAGCAATCTCTTCAAAAACTTTGTATAATTAAACAAAATAAAAATAATAATTTCGTAATTACATTTGTTAGTAAAAAATTATCTCAAACAATTTTAGAAAATTTCGGTGATAATGAAACAAGAAAAATTTTATCAACAATAATGGGAGAATCTCATACGACGCCTGAGATACTTGATGTTTCTAAACTTCCAAAAACATCAGCATATAGAAAAATTGAAAATTTAATCATAAATGGTTTGATAATAGAGGATAAAAAAATACTGAGTCAAAGCAAAAAAATATCAAAATACGTATGCATTTTTGAAAAATTATCAATTGACTTTTCAAACAATTCATTAGAAATTAAAGGTATAATTACAAAAAAACAAGCCGAAAAATCTTCAGTTTTTAAAAAATTAATAATAACTTAATTCTTGTTGGGTAAAAGAATTACAAAGCAAGTAGGATTATTTTTTGCATAAATTTCCCCTTGGTGTTCTAAAACAATATTTCTGCATGTTGCTAATCCTAGTCCTGTCCCTTTTTCATATGTAGTAAAAAGAGGTTCAAAAATTTTATCAATTAAATGAGTTGGGATAGGTGGTCCAGTGTTTTCGATTATAATACGAATGTTTGATGGTTGTGTTTCTGTTCGAACAGAGATTTTTCCTTTTTTATCCATAGCATTAATTGCATTTTGAATGATGTTTTCAAGTAAAATTAAAAATTTTCTTCGGTCACAGTATATCCAAACATCAGATTGAGGATAAATAACATCAATCGTTTTAGGTATGCTCAAATGTTCGATTGCTTCTTTTAGTAGACTGTTAAAATTATGTTTAATTATATTCAAAGGACTAGTTCTAACATAATCCATCACATCATCAATTTGATGACTCATTCTATCTATTGCACGTTCAATTCGCGGAATTTTCTCAATACTTTTTTGACTTAGACCACGATCCTGTTTAATTAATTCAAAAGATATTTTGAGTACAGATAATGGATTTCTAAGATCATGAGCTATTCTTGCTGCTAGTTCCCCGATAATACCAAGTTTTTCTAATTTTACTAATTTTTGTGATTCTTTTTTGAATAAAATTATCAACAGATAAACCATGAACAAATGTGCAGCAATATTTACGAACATTAGTGAGATTTCAATAACAATCAATCTATCTGATTTTATTTTCTCATAAACGCTAAGCTTGTCTACAAACAAATCTGCCTCAGTTATGAATTCGGTAGTTTTTTGATCAAATTCTAGAATTTTTTCATTAGGAACTTGTGTTGTTTTAGAAATTTCTAAGATCGTACTACCTGCATTTTTAAATTCTAAAAATTGAGCGTAAAGATATTCATATTCATCTAAGAATGAACTATCTAATGGTTTTAAGCTCAAATCATCTACAGTGCCACCATCTTTAAGAAATAACAAATTAGATTCTAAGGAATTAAATCCATCCATAGGATTTTCTGAGTTTATTCCTAAAAGAACATCTTGAATATTATCATGAGCAACCATTGATAAAAATCGATTTTTTCCAGCTACGTTAATAGAGTTACCAATTAGCGATGTTTCATTTTCAAAATATGCAAGAAAACCAAAACTACCAATAATCAAAATAATTTGAATTGAAATTATAATTGCAAGTTTGTATTTTATTTTCAATTTTTTTATTTTATAATATGTTCATATAAAATCAACTATAATTATCAGGTTTGTTAGTTAGCTTTTTCAAGTTCTAAAATAGCTTTGGCTTGTTTAAAGTGAACCTCATCTATCATTTTACCCTCAATTGTTGTTGCTCCTTTCCCCGCTTTAGTTGATTTTAAATAAGTTTCACAAACTTTTTTTGCCCATTCAATTTCTGTTTTGTTTGGATGAAATAGTTTATGAGCTATTTCAATTTGATCTGGATGAATGATACTTTTACCGGCATAACCTAAATTTTTTCCTAGTTTACAATCTTTTTTTAATCCATCAATATCTTTGATATCTTGCCAGATTCCATCAATTGCTACAACTCCTGCTGCTTTTGCATCCACAGGGATTTTGGATCTAGAGTAATTTACACCACCAGATTCTGGAGAATATTCCACTCCTAGATCATTTAACAGATCAAAGATTCCAAAAACAACTGCAGGTATTCTTTTACTGTATGAGGAAATTTGGTATGTATTAACTACACCTTCAGTAGATTCGATTGATGGAATAATTTGTATTGGTTTTAATTTTCTTTTCTTTTCAAGAGAAAGTAATTTTTTTTCTATTTTTTTTAATTCTTTTACATTATTGACTTTGGGAATAACAATTCCATCTATTCCTTTTTGAACAATTTCTTCAAGATCAGCTGGTATTTTTCCTGAATATGGTGAGTTTGTACGAACAAAAATGGATGAATTATAATCTGAGCGTGATTTCAAAGCTGATTTTATTAATTTTCTAGCAGCTTTCTTTTCTTTATCTGGAACAGAATCTTCTAGATCAAAACATACGATATCAGCTTGAAGAGATTTTGCTTTTTCTAAGAATCTAGAGTTGTTGCCTGGTACAAAAATAAGACTACGGAAAAGCCTAGTCATTAAAAGACTAGGCGCCTTCCGGCTTCATTAAGATTTTGCCAAAGAAGTTACCCTTTAGCATTTTTGTGTGAGCCTCTGCTGCTTGCTCAAATGTATAGATTGAATCAATTTCTGATTTGATTTTTCCTTGACCCATCCAGTAAAGTCCTTGATCAAGTTCAGCTTTTGTTCCTTGTGTTGAACCTAGGACATTAATTCCTTTGAAGAATATGTGTCTAAGATCTATTTGTGCATCATATCCTGTTGTTGCACCACACGATACAAGAGTTGCACCATATTTGAGCAGCGTTAGTTGCTTGTTGAAGTGAGTTTGACCAATGTGATCAAATGCAATATCGATGCCAGGTGCTTCACCCTTTTTCTTTGCAATTTCTTTACTTATAGCTCTGACTTCTTTGTGCCAATCTTCTTTTCTATGGTCGACTGCATAATCTGCGCCCAATTCTTTTAGTTTATCTAATTTCTCTGGACTAGCAGTTGCAATTACATCACAGTTATACAATTTGGCAATTTGAATTGCAAAGCTTCCAACGCCAGAACCTCCACCCATTACTAGTACTGTTTGACCTGGAGTAATGTTAGCCCTACCGACTAACATGTGCCATGAAGTAAGAATCGTCATTGAAGCAGCTGCTGCTTCTTCATATGAAACTCCCTCAGGAATTTTTGAAACATTGACTTCTGGTAAGTGGATTTGTTCAGAATAAGCTCCCCAAAGTGGGCCAGTTTGGAAACCCCAAACTTGCCTTTTAGTACAATCAAATTCTCTTCCATCAGTACATGCTTTACAAACTCTGCATGCCAAGTTAGAATGAGAAACAACTCTGTCACCTACTTTGAAATTTTTAACATCTTCTCCGACAGCGATAACATCTCCAGCTACATCAGAACCAGATACATGTGGTAATGGAACAGGTACTGGTTGACCTCTCATTCCCCAAATATCATTATAATTTAACGCTGATGCTTTATTGGTAAAAATAACCTCATCAGCTTTTGGTTTTGGTTCATCTATATCCTGGACTTTAAGGATTTTAGCAAAATCATCATCTGGTGCGTATTCATTGTAAACTACAGCTTTCATAGATACACCCCAGCCAAACCCATAATTATATTTTATCGAGATCAGCGACGATTTATCTTGAAATCACGTTTTGGTTGCTGAACTGATAGTAGAATTTGTTTTAATTGATCGTCAGAAATTTGAGAGTTTATTTTTCCCTGAGTAGCCATTGTAATCAAATAGTTTTCAACCATCTCTGCCAGTTCTTTTTTTACCATTTTGACATTATTGAGTCGCATTCTTGCTTCTGGTGCTAAAATATTTTTTAAAATTTGTTCTTTTTGTGCATTAAATTCTGCTTCATTATACTGGTCATTCTGATTATCTTTAGAATACTGGTCATCTTGATTATATTGAAAATCATCTGAGTCAGGAAAACTCATTTTTTATCTAAGAGTATATTTTCAGTTCTGGTTTTGAAGTTGCTAGTTCATTTAGAATTTCTGTTGCAAGCCTGTCTAATTTTTGCATGCCTTGTTTTGTAACTACTCGACCTTTTTTTTCTACTTTTTCTACATAACCTAGTTTTTCCAATCCATGTATAGCATTTCGGATTATTGCTCCTCCTGCATCTCTATGATGAGCTGCACCATAACCTACTGGTTTTCCGCCACCATATTCTTTTCTTAATTCATTAATTCCAATTGGACCATGAAGGTAAATTTTTCTTAAAATTGATGCACATCTAGTATGCCACCAATCTTTTTCTTGTGGCGGTTTATCTGCATGAGAGCCTGTTTTGACAAAACTTGTCCATTCTGGAGCAGGAAGATCTTCATTTTTTAAAATATCTGTTAATCTATTAATCAAAACATCTGATGGTACGTCATAGACCTTTGCCATAGAGTGAAAAGCTTGATAATCGTCTTATAAATCATTGAGCTATTATTTTACGATATGTATGCCCACAAAAACTGCAAGTTATTCTGATCGATTTTACAGAAGAACGTCCCAATCTAATTTTAGATTTAATTCCAGGAGGAATGAATAACTTACATTTTTTACAAAAAAGTATTCGATGTTCGTAAGGCATTCTGATTTTGTAGCGTGTACTAATTCGTTTAGCCATAAAGGCATGTTTTTGAGAAAGTTTAGGATCTGATTTTGCATTCTTAATAGCAGTATCAATTAAAATTTGCATTCGTTCTATTGCAATTTTTCTTTGAGTGTGTTTCACATTAATGATAATACATACATCTAAAAAAATTATTTTAAGTGCGGTCACCGGGATTTGAACCCGGGTAACGGGCTTGGAAGGCCAGCGTACTACCAGGCTATACTATGACCGCCTAAACAAGCAGACTTTGCTGCCTACATAAAAACTGTTTTTTCATATTCGTATAACATTCGACTAATTACAACATGAGATTCTAAAGATGTTTTATCAATTGAGTAGAATTCATCAAACTGATTTTTAATTGAATTAGAAAAATCTCCCTTTTGAAATCCTCCAACAACTATGCATGAATTATTATCCAAAATTTTAGCAATGTTTTCACATGAAGAAAGTTTTCCACTACTGGACAGACCAATCAATTTTGAAGGATTGATTTCGTCGATAAGCTCAGAAAAGGATTTTTCTTTGATTTCTAACAGTTTTTTACTACCAAATGAGACAGATTTTTCAGAAAATAATTTTGCGAAAAGACCTTCGAATCTATGATATGATTTAGGGATACGGACATTATTTTCAAAATAAATTATCTGATCATTAATGGTATGAATATAGAAATTTAATTTATTTTCAAAAAATAATGGAATAGTTGTAGCCTCCAAAGCTGCAAAATGAACTAGATCAGGACGGCCTCTTTTGAGTTCATGTTTCATACCCTTCATTGCAGCAAAATGCCAAGAATTATCAAGAAATATGTCAGATGTTTTCTTTGACATCTTTTTTGCATGAGATTTTACTGACGGATGATTTTGAATTTCATTAGGAACTAATTCAATTGATGATTCTGCAAGAATTAAAGAAATCAATTCAAATTTTTCATTTGGGTTTTAAATTCATTCCATGCAAGTTTAGGATCTCCATTAGTTTCAAGCAATCCTGCATTACACAGATAATTATCTAATCGTTCAATAACAAATTCACTACTTCCGAGACCCGAACCTCCACCAACCTCAATTTGTTTCTGACCTAATTCTGCATTCTCACTAACACATGTTCCAACAGGCCTATCATAGAGCCTATACCAAGTAAAAAATTCTAGCTTGGGTTCATTTTCTAAATAAAATTCAAAGGATTCTCTAAGGAATTCTTGTTGGGATTCAGGATTACCTCCAACATAGTCTGAACTACTCCAGCTAATCTCAAAAATTGCAACTTTTTTGTCAGGCACTAATTCTAAAATTTTTTCAAGATCCCGTTTTGAATTATCAGGTGTTTTTACTATATCATTTAGTGAGTCTACTGGGAGATAAGAAAATGCAACAAAATCGCCAATAGATAATTCTGTTACTATATGTTCAAGATTTTTGTTTATTACATTATGTAATGCAAAAGAATTTCCAATTTGGACATTGGGATGTTTTTCTTTTAATTTGGTATACACATTGTCAAACAGATTCTTGTATGCAGGAATATTTTGTTCGCCATATCTGAATTGAGACTCAGTTTGTCCTGAAATAATTAAAGTATCAATGATATCATAACGAGAAAGGATTGCATCAAGAACAGATACTAGTCTATCTTCTTGTATTGATTGGATGGGTGGCTTTCCAATCCATTGAGGAAAAGGCCCAAGAGTTTCTCCATTAATTATTGAAAAGTAAACCGTAGTTTTTAGATTATTTTTCTTATTTAGACTCATTAAAATGTCAGATTGGGACCAATTATACTGATCTTTTTCAGGTTCGATAATATTCCAAAATAAATAGACATTACTTCTTCCTATTCCTGTAGAAGAAGCTCCAGAGTAAATTTTGTTTAATTCTTCTAGTGTAATTTCATTTGTTGGTGTATTAATCACCAAACCAATTTTTTCATCTATAACATCTTGTTTGGATACAGGTTTAGGTTCATCTTGGAAGTTCGTAATTGCAAAAATTATTCCAACAGCTACTACTCCAGCTATTATACTAGATAGTATTTTTTTATCCACATCGTCTCAAAAAGAAAAGGAAGTAAAAAAGTTGTGATTAACTAACCAGAAGTACAACCACTAAATCCACATTCAATGCAGATGCTACATCCTTCTACAAAAACAAGATTGTTTTTGCATGTAGGACACAGTTTTTCTTCTGGCGTATCCTCTTGGATTGAAGATTCTGTTGTTATTTCTTCGTCACTTTCATCACGTGGTTTAAGTTCAAGTGCTGCTTGAATTTCGTTTTTGATGTATTGGTTTGTGATGTAGTTTTGTGTGAATTCTGTTACATATTCTGTTGGAGGAACATCAAAGATTTTCTCTGCTTTCTCGCTTGTCATATGAAGAACTTGTTTGTGTCTTGAACCATCACGATACACTGTAATTCCTTTCAATCCTAGTTCGTGTGCTAGTAGGTAGGCTGCTTTGACATCTTCTGATGAAACATCATATGGCATGTTGATTGTTTTTGCAATAGCATTTCCAATCCATTGCTGCCAAACGCCTTGAGCCATTAGATGATCAGACCAATGTATATCCATGGCAGTGACGAATATTTTTTGAATCCATTCGGGAATTTCTTTAATTCCTTTCAGTGATCCGTAGTTGTCAGCTATTTTGGCAAGAATTTCATCTGTATACAGATCATTTTCTTTGAGTATTTGTTCGATGATCTTGTTTGTATAGAAGAATCGTCCTACAGTGACTCGTTTTTCAAATACTAGTGCAAATGTTGGTTCCATTCCATTTGAACAGTCTGCAATCATAGATAGTGTTCCAGTTGGAGCAACTGTAGTAGTTAGAACATTTCTTATTCCAAACTTTTTGATTTTTTCAATTAGCGCATCCCATTCGTAAGAATGTTCTTCTTTTGGTTTTTCATAATAACCTGCAACAGGAATCTTTCCTTCAGGATATTCTGT
>JAWVZS010000017.1:0-10655 GCA_033722055.1 Nitrosopumilaceae archaeon | reverse complement strand
TGGAGAAATACGAGATCGTTTTTTGACATCGATTATGCCATTGTAAAGAATCCGAACTGACGGAAGAGCTAAAAATGGCAAAAATAACGGGATCAAATGAGGTCTAGCAAATTTACATCCCGAATCCACGAGAGTGTTATTGATGTTTTCAAAGTTATCCCGTACAGTTTCAAATGAATCAGTAGATATGATTCCTCCAAATTTCAGACTAAGAGATGCTAAAATTTTATTTGACTTTACCACACATAGTCCTCCCTGATTTTTTATGAGATGGTTTGCAGCAATACTCATATCATCATCATTGGAGCCAATAACGATAAGATCATTTTCATGAAAACTCCAAGTAGAAGCAAATGCACCAGTATCTGCACCAAAATTCTCTAGAAATCCTACAGTATGTTTTTTTGTACCATTAGTTCTATCAAAAGCAGCTACCTTCCATACGTCTTTGTCTTTTGAAGGCAAAACCTCACCGTCTTTTGTTTTTAGTTCTAAAGTACCAAGCTTTGTAATAATTTCAGTTTGCATAGATATTGTATTTGCTGTAACATTTTTTTTCTTAGATTTAACAACAAAGTCACTTGGATGTAACCTAGTTAGCTTTACTGTATTTTTTATCCAAGAGGGAATTTGTTTTTTCTTAATGGGAGCAACAATACTTCCATTTGATACAACCAGTTTTCCACCGACAAAGACCTTAGTTGGTTTGAAGGATTTCAAGTTATCAAAGACCAAAATATCTGCCAATTTTCCAGGAGCTATTCCACCCAAGTCTTTATCCATATTATAATAATCAAAGACATTTCTTGATGCCATTGAAACGGCAGATATTGGTTCTACACCAAGTTTTACGGCCTCTCTTACACAATGATCAATATGGCCAAATTCTGTAATATCATTAGGATCTAAACCATCACTACAAAACATCAATCTGTTAAGAAACGTACCATGAGAAAGAACTCTTGATACTATATCACTCAAATCTCTACGAATTGAGCCTTCTCTGATCATTATCCACATTCCCAAACGAAGTCGCTCAAGCACCTGATCAAAATTAATGGGCTCATGACAAGACAAAATTCCAGAAGAAGCATAGGCATTTAGCTTTTTTCCACTTGCTCCTGCAGTATGTCCATTGATTATACAGTCTGCTTCTAGCATGGAAGAAAGGGATTTCATAGTTTTAGGATCACGTAGTGTCACTTTTGTCCAAGAAAAGACTTCACCCATCCCCAAAACATCTGATTCCTTAATGGCAGATAGCTCTTCTTTTGAGGTGAGTGTTTTGCTGTGACTAAATTTTCTATCAACTGGCAGTCCGCCTGGAACTACCTGAAAGATACGAATTGGGAGATTTTGGCCCTGTTTTAAGAATTCTTTGAATCCTTTGTATCCACAAGTACTAACAATATCTATAGGATCAGAGAAAAGCGACGTAGTGCCACAAAGTAATGATTTTTTTGCAAGCTCAGATGGCAAGACAAACTGATCTATGTGAACGTGTGGATCTGCAAACCCAGGACTGACATATTTTTCGTTGATATCAATTACGGTAGTTTTTGGACCTATAGTATGACTTGCATCAGGACCAACGTAGGCTATACGATCTTTTACAATAGAAATCTGAGATTTTGGAATAATCTCATTTGTGTAAACTGAAATTAATGAGCAGTTTTTCAGGACGATATCGGCTTTTTTATCGCCCATTGCGACTGAATTTAACCAAGCAATTGACTTTGACAGGCCAGGCCTCACAGAGAAACTATGGTTATACGCCTATTATAGATTCAATGCTTAAATTACCGTCAGAATGGCTTTATCGATATGAACATTCCAAAGGTAGTCCGCAAGTACTGTCCTAAATGTAAGACACATACGGAACAGAAGATTTCCATATACAAAGCAGGAAAAAGACGCGGTTCTGCCAGAGGTGAAAGACGACATGCCGAGCGCAAACAAGGATATGGTGGACAAAAGTTCCCAAAATTAGCAAAACCAGCAAAGGTAACCAAAAAGGTAACACCTATGCTGACATGTACCTTATGTAAGAAGAAATTTAACAAACAAGGCATTAGAATTAAGAAATTTGAGTTGGTGGCAGCATGAAAAAAGATCATATTGAAATTCCAAAACCCTCAAGCAAGTTCCAGAAAGTTAATTGCAATGAGTGTGGCGAACAGCAAGTAGTTTATTCGCATGCAACAACTGAAATTGCATGTAACTCCTGTGGAAACATAATTTCACAGTCTACTGGATCAAAAGCCAAAATAAATGGCAAAGTATTAGGTAGTGCTGAGTAAGTCAAAATCTTTCTTAGTATTTAGATTAAATGCAATTCTTTTGTCATCTAATATTTTGTAGTTTTCAGAAATTGTTTCAAGACTTTTAATTTTTTTTGAATTTATCAAAGATATTCCAGTATAATGACATTGAATACCTTCACATTCTACAAAGAACTCAGAAGACAGTCCTAAAGAATCTAAAAATCCTTTTGTTACAACTATTGATGTCCATGTGTTTTCATCATAAAATTCAAGTATTTTTTTAATTATTTTGTCATCTAAAAAAGGCAAATCACCTGAAGTTACAAGTACGGGTTCATCTAATTTCCTCAGCAATGAATTAAGATCTTCAACATATCCATCTCCCAATGAATCAAAAATATCTACAGGTTTTTCAAGTAATAGATTTCGTGTGTTAGGAGAATTAGGACTTGTTACAGCTATTATTTTTGAAAAGCAATTAGAGTTTTGTAATGCATCAAGGACATGTAAAATGACAGGCTTTTTGTATTCTAACAAAAGTTTTTCTTTTGGCAAAGTCATTCTACTTCCTTTGCCACCTGCCATAATTACACCAATCATATTGATACAAAAACAAGTAATGAGGAAAGTCTTGTCAGTTCATTGCTAGCACCTAGAACATCTCCTGTAATGCCACCAAAGCTTCGAGAAGATATTGCTACCAAAAAGATAGTAACTGCAATACCGATTCCAAAAACAAGCATTCCCGTAGATCCTCCAAGTATGACTAAAGGCACAACTGTAATTATCGAGGCTAAGGCGAGTTTTTTCTTGTTTTTCATCAATTCTACAAACGGGGAATTAGAGCCAAGAGATGCAGATTTTCCAATACTTGCCATCAAAACCATTGAAAATTTAGCTACAATTTCACTGAGTAGTATTGCCAAAAATAATTGATAGCCGGTTACCAAAGATAATGTAACAATTAATCCAATCATGTAAAGTACGATTGAAACAATTCCAGCAGAACCTGTTGACAAGTCTTTCATGGCGGCAAGTTTTTTCTCTTTAGTTCCTTTTACCATCAAGCCATCTGCAAAGTCAGCTAGTCCATCAGTGTGATGTATTCCAGTTACAACAGTAAGTGAGGCTACAACTATAAGACTAACAATTAATGGATCAAGAAAAATAGATAACCCAAATCCTATCGAACCTACTAAAAGTCCAATTGCAATTCCAACAATTGGAAAAAGATACATGTATTTTGCAATAGTTTCTAGATTAGAGCTTTTAGTTGGAATAATAGTCAAAAAAGAAAATATTGATCCAATCTCTTTAAGCATGAATCCACCATCCAAAATAATTTAGAAGAATTATAATTGGCAATACAATAACCATACTGAATAAAATACTGGTGGTTTTCATTAGCAAAATAGCAGATCTTACATGTTGTTTTGTAAATTCTATATTTCCATCACCTAAGGAGTAATGATCAATTTTTTCAAATCTAGTTCCTAATGCCCCTGCAATAGCTGCCATAGGATAACCTGCATTAGGACTGTGTGTTTTTTTACCATCACGTATCATTATTTGATAAGACTTTTTCCAATCTTTTCTTAGAATCATTGCACTAAGTATCATTACAAATCCAGTTAGTCTAGAAGGCAGATAGTTTAGTACATTATCACAGTTTGCTCCAAACCACCCAATGTTTCTAAAAATACTATTTTTGTAACCTATCATAGAATCTATTGTATTAATTGCTCTGTAGACTAAGGCTCCCATAATACCAAAAATTCCATAATAAAACAACGGAGCAGTAATCCCATCTACTGTATTTTCGCTTATACTCTCAATTACGCCTGAATAAACATGATTTTTGTCTAAATTTTTGGTTTTTCGCTTGACAATCATTGAAAGATGGTTTCTTGCAGATTCAATATCATTTGCTTCCAATGCAGATATCACATGATTTGCATGAATTTCCATTCCCCGTATTGCTATGGTAGATTTCAAAATAAGAGCTCCGACAATAACTGAAATTAACAAATGAAGATAGTCAATAGTGATTAAATCAATCCCTAAATCAAGTAAGAAGAATAAAGATGCTACAATACTAGCAACAGCTATTACAAGTAAGATACCTCCAATTTTTTCATGTATTTCAGATTTGTGTCTAACAAAAGGAGTCAGTAAAGAGATTAGAGAACCCATCCAAGCAGTTGGATGATATTTAGTCTTGGGATCACCAAAAGTAAAATCAATTAAAAGTGAAAATGCAAGTATGGAAATAGATTCTAAGATCATTTTATCATCCTTTCAATTTGGTTGATGTTTAGATTCGATTTTACTAGTTTGCAAAGTTTGTCTATTTCTCTATCAATTTTTTCAATATTTTTTCTAGTCCATTTGATATTTTTGGGCGATGCATCAAGGGAATCTTCCTCAGGTAAATCAAAATCAGCCATTGGAATTGCACCCAGTATTGGCTTTCCGGTAATTGATTTTATTTTCCTAAATCCTGGCTTTAAGATAGTAAAATCTCCTCGAAATTTATTGATGACAAATCCTTTGATTAAATCTTGATGTTTTTGTTTCAAAAGTGCAAGCGTTCCAACAATGCTTGCAAATGAACCACCCTTATCAATATCTGATACTAATAGTACTGGGGAGTTGGTTTTTTCAGCCATTTTCATGTTTGCAATATCGTATTGTATAAGGTTGATTTCAGTTGGAGATCCAGCACCCTCTAGAATAATCAGATCATGGTTACTCTGTAATTTTTTCAAGGAATCAAGTGCAAGTTTTAATCCCTTACTTTTAACAAAGTTTTGATAATATTGTTTGGCATGCATTTTTTTGAATTTTTTTCCATTAAGAAAAACATCACTATAGTAATTTCCTAGTGGTTTTAACAAAATTGGATTAATTTCAGGGCAAATATCACATCGAGCCGCTATGGCCTGTATCGCCTGGGCACGAGAAATTTCAAAATTTTTTTCCTTATAAGAATAGTTTGACATATTTTGAGATTTGAATGGAGATACTGAATATCCTTTATCTGAAAATATCCTACATAATGCCGTAACTAAGGTAGTCTTTCCAGCTCCAGAAGATGTTCCTTGGATCATTAAGGACATCATAATGCCATCAATTCCTTGAGGAGTGTGTTATTTTCTTTTCTAGTTTTTACTGCAATGCGAATATAATGATTGTTTAAGCCTTGAAATGTTTTACAATCACGTACAAGAATTTTTTTGTGTAATAATTTTTTTTGTAGTATAGTAGAATTAATCTTTGTATTAATTAAAATAAAATTAGTTGAAGTGTCATAACAATCAAATCCCTTAATCATTGAGATCTTTTTCTGAAGATAAGCTGATTCTTTTTGGATTAATAGTTTTGACTTTTCTAGATGTGAGACATTCTTTAGTGCAGTAGTACCAGCTAGCTGGGCGAGACTGTTCACACTCCAAGGAATTTTTATTTTTTTCAGTATAGAAATTAATTTAGAATTACCTAATCCATAACCAATTCTAATTCCTGCTAAACCAAAAGATTTTGTCAGTGACCGTAAAACAAAAAGATTATCAAATTTTTTAATCAAAGATACTGCAGACTCGTTTTTTCCTGGAGTCATTTCTATGAAACATTCATCTAAAAAAACCAAAGAATTTTTTTTTGCAGAGTGAATAATTATTTTGCTAATGGATTCTTTGGAAACTAAATTGCCAGTAGGATTATTTGGGTTGCATACAAAAACGCAACCATTTTTAGGAATGTGTTTAACAAAATCTTTCAAATTATTTTCTAAATTCATTGTTTTAAAAAAATCAACAGAACAGTTGTGCAGCAATGATGCTGTTTTATATTCTTCAAAAGTGGGAATAGGTAACAAAACTGGCGTTTTTTCAGATAAGAAGGCCTGACAAAAATTATAGATCAATTCAGTTGCGCCATTTCCAACAGCTATTTTTGAAGTAGGAACTCCAGTATACTTTGACAGAGATTTCTCTAATTCTGTAGAATCAATATCAGGATACGATGAAACTGAATCTAAATTGCGCCTTAGTATTCGTGTAACTTCTTTTGGAGCCCCCATAGGATTCACATTAGAGCTAAAATCAAGAATATCAGCATCCATAATGGAGTTAAGACCTCCATGAACAGCTGGTTTATGATTTCTGAATTGTTTTTTTATCTTTAGATTCACGATACCAGATATATTCTCAAGATATAGTATGTTTTGCTAAAAGGCCGTAAAGGATTATTAACAGAATCATACCATTTTTACCCGTGAGTAAGAAAAGAGTAGCAATTATTGGAGTAACAGGCTCTGTTGGACAAGAATTTGTACAGTCTCTAAATAATCATCCTTGGTTTGAAGTGACCCAGATCGCCGCATCTGAACGCTCAGCCGGAAAAAAATACCTTGAGGCCATAAGAGACCAAAATTCCGGCATAATATCTTGGGATGTAGGCGGAGAAATTCCAGAATACATCAAAGATATGACAGTACGTACTATTGATGAAATTGACGTTTCACAGCTTGATTTGATCTTTTCTGCAGTAGAATCAGGCGCTGCAAGAGACATCGAGACTAAATTTGCAAAAGATCTTCCAGTAATATCGACTAGTTCTGCTTATAGATACGAAGAAGACGTACCAATTCTAATTCCAGGAATTAATGATGATCAAGCAGAACTATTAGAAGTGCAAAAGAAAAACCGAAACTGGAAAGGATGGGTAGCACCTCTACCTAATTGTACCACCACAGGATTAGCAATTACACTAAAACCACTACTTGACAAATATGGAGCAAAAAAAGTCATGATGACTTCATTGCAAGCAATTTCTGGCGGAGGAAAGACAGGAGTTGCTGCTATGGGAATCACAGACAACATTCTACCTTATATTCCAAAAGAGGAGAATAAGGTAAGAATAGAAACTAGAAAGATTCTAGGCAAATTGAAGGATGGAAAAATCGAGGATGCCGACATTAAGGTAAGTTGTACATGTACACGTGTACCAGTAATTGATGGACATACTGAATCTGTCTTTGTTGAAACAGCTCAAGACATAGATCCAAAGAACGCCAAGGGCACATATGACGAGTACAATAAGCTAGTTTCTGTTCTAGGATTACCATCTGCTCCAAAAGATTACTATGTAGTTCACGAGGATCCAACAAGACCCCAACCAAGAATGGAAAGAGATGTTGGCGGAGGAATGACTACAACTATCGGTAGAATGGAAAGAGAGGAATTATTCGATAAGGGGTTAAAGTACATGCTCTTTTCACATAATAAAAAAATGGGCTCTGCAAAAGGAGCAGTTTTGTTAGCAGAAATGCTGTATAAAAAAGGTAAAATCTAAACCTTTTTTGCAATTTTTTCAATAATAACTTTATAAGAACCAGAAATCTAGATCGACAAGGGTGTTTTAGACGGCAAAGGTAGATGATTTAGACTTGCAGATTTTGTCTGAACTATCAAATGATGCGTCAATATCAGTTCCTAGACTTTCAAAAAAAATTAATGTAAATCCCTCCGTAGTTTACTCACGAATTAAAAGACTTGTTAAAAGAAAACTTATTGAAAAATTTACAATAGACGTAAATGATTCTGCTTTAGGTTATTCTGTCAAGGCTTTGACAGGAATTAATATGGATACTAAAAAAAGAGATCACGTTATTGAAGAGTTATTCAAGATAGATGGTGTAAGAGAGGTAGCAGAGGTCACAGGTAGATTTGACATATTGGTAACTATGTATGCAAAAACGCTAGATGAAATGCATAGAATGGTATCTGAAAGAATAGGTAGAATAGATGGAATAACTTCTTCCGAGTCATTTATTGAGATGAAGACGCGTACTAAAACAATGCCATATATGCCATCAAAGGATTAAGAAAATGGGATTGCAGAAGCAAAAATCAGAGTCACGGATTGCTGTATACTATGAATTAACAAAGCCAAAGATCTGGTATTTGCTAGTTTTTACAGCATTTGGTGCAACAATTACTGCCTCAAACATCTATGGAATAGAGGTATCACTTCCTACTTGGATACTAATGCTATTCTCTGTAGCAGCAGGTTCTGCAGCTGCAAATACTCTCACAAATTATCATGACAGAGACATTGACGCTATCATGGAAAGAACAAAAAATAGACCCTTACCATCTAAGAGAATTTATCCAGCAGAAAAGGCAAGGAATTTTGGTTATGCATTAGCAGCTATTTCACTAGCACTAGCATTTGGACTATCATTTACAACTAGTATGGAACAAGGACTTTGGGCAACTGCGTTTATTGCATTTGGTTTGATAAACAATATCGTAATTTACTCTTATGTTTTGAAAAGAAATTCAAGAACAAACATTATACTTGGAGGATTATGTGGCGGGTCTCCACCACTGATAGGATGGGTTGCCGTAACAATGTCAGACTTGTGGACAATGGGACTAGTAATGGCAGGACTAGTTTTCATATGGATTCCATTACATATTTGGTCACTAACATTACACTTCAAAGAAGATTACAACAAAGTAAATGTTCCAATGTTAACTGCAGTACAATCTGAAAAAACATCTGCTAGAGTGGTGGCTTTTTCTACAGTAATCATGGTTGTCTTTAGCATAGTGCCTTTCTTTTTAACAACAGATGATGGACAACCAATGATGGGAGCAATTTATTTGTGGACTGCAATTGCATCAGGCGGATTAATGGTAGCTTTATCAGCATGGGTGGTTGCAAAACCAACAGAAAAAGCATCATGGACACTGTTTAAATTTTCAAGCCCATATCTTGCGGTTTTATTTATTGCCTTAATGGTAGATTCAGCATTATAGTAGACTGTTTTTAGAATCCAAACTGTTAAGCTCACTAGAAATCTTTTTGTGATCATCCATTAGAGACTCTAGTTCCTTTTTCAAATCTACAGAATCCCAATTTTTATTGATAAGAAACGATAGTTTTTGCAATATATCCCATTGAAGTTTATTTTGTTTTTCAATTAAGAGTAAGAAATGCTTTCCTTTCTCATCTTCTGACATAGAATTAGAAAAGGTGCCTTTCTTAAAAATCTAAAAATATTAGATTGAGGTGATTATGTTATTTACAAATTTTAATAGATTAAAGAAAATGATCAAAAACTATGAGATGCAGCATATCTGGATGTAAGTTCAAAGCAAATCAAACCATAGTAATCAGTTTTCGGGAAAAACGCAATTTGTGTCAGTACCATTTCCAATTATTCCAAAATAGAGAAAAAGAATACAGATTAACTTTTGAACGTGCATCTAATCTTACTAAAACATAGAATGAGTTTTAAAAATAGTTGAAAGATTTAACAGATACTAGTATCATAAATTATTATGGCAGCAAAAAAAACAAAGAAAACTGTAAAAAAGAAAGCTCCTAAAAAAAGCCAATCAAAACAAACATCAAAACCACCTGTCAAAAAAACTGAATTCAATAAGGCATGGAAAGAATATCATTCTGCCTTAGACATATGGAAGGAATCACTTGCACAATGGCAAAAGGCAACAAATGACGCTCTTATGACTTACCATAAAGCCTGTCAACGAGCAACAGAATCAGATGCAGAGCTGCTAAAAAAGGTAGTTTCAAGTTGGGAAGAAACATGGGAAGAAATTGGTCCAGAATACATAAGACAGCAAACAAAATTAATCGATAATATTTTCAAAGAAACTAATTTGGAATCAATAAAGAAATTCAATGAGCAGTGGGATAAGTTTTTAAAAACATCAGGTGACGATGCGATTAAGGCGTATCAAGAAGCAATAAAAAGATTTAATGAAACATGGCAAACTAATCAAATGTAAATAACAACAATCACATAAACGTAAGTTATTTTTTCTTTACAATTCTAAACACTTTTGTTCCACAACTAGAACAAGTTCCACGAACAGCAGGTCGACTATTTTTCATAGTTGTTTCTTTAGGATTATCAATGGTTCTTTTCTGTCTACATTTAACACAGTATGCTTGAATATTACTTTGTATTGTGGTTTTAGTTTGATTTAGTTTAGATTCTATTTCATCTAGTTTTTTATTTTGTTTTTCAAGTTTTTGGATTAATTTTTCTTCAAGATTATGTGATTCTAATTTCTCAATTTGTTTCTCTAATCGTTCTAATCGTTTAATTTGATCAGAGGTGGGCTCATCATCTGAAAATCTAGGCGTAGATGACAACATATTCTCTAATTCTTCGATTTGTTCTTTGAGATGGTTGTATTGAGTTATTTGATCTATAGTCGCTTCTTCATTTTCAGGTTCTGGTATAGCTTCAGGTTCTGGTTCAGGTAGTAGTTCTAGTTCTTGTGAAAGTTCTTCGCCAGTATCTTTTGGTAGTGAACCTCGGGGGCTCTGTAGTTTCTCTGGTTTGGGTTC
>JAWVZS010000016.1:0-10815 GCA_033722055.1 Nitrosopumilaceae archaeon | reverse complement strand
TTTTTTAATTCAATTTTCTTGAATTTTTTTGCTTTTTTGAATTTGTTAGGATCCATGTCATAAACTCCATCTACATCAGTTGCATTCAAAAATTGTTCTGCATTGATCTTTTCAGCAATTAATGCAGCAGTTCCATTTGTACTCTGTCCCGGATGAAGACCACCAGTAACAACAATTAATCCACTATCTACTGCATGTCTAGTTTCTTGAAGAGTAGTTGGTGGATGAGAATAGGCTTTATTTTTTAATGCATAAATTAGAAGTTTTGCGTTAAGGCGAGAAATTTCAATTCCCAATTCATCTAAAGTTGATTCATCAGCGCCAGAGGATCTAGCATGAGAAATATAATGTCTGGCAATATTTCCACCCCCAGCGACTATTACTGGTTGACAAGATTTACTAATTTTTACAAGAAATGTAGCATAGTCTTTTAGGACTTTGACATTATCCATTGCAAATATCCTACCAGAAAGTTTTATGACAATTTTTTTTTTCATTATTTTTTACTACCGCTAACTGATTTTGCAGCAATTTCGACTTTATTTCTGTTCTTATCAGTTGTGTAAATTCGAAGTATATTCATAAAGCCAGACATGGCCGAAACAAGAGGTATTTTTGAGATTGGGATCTCTTGAGCCCAAGATTTGCCTTGTTCCTTTGAAATCAGGATTATTTTGTTGGATTCCTTTTTTGATGGGGTCAATGGGATAGACGGAGTAACAGAACTATCTACAAAGATCTCATTTTCATCAACTCGAGCTTTTTTAGAAATCTTTTTTCTTAGTTCTGCAGTTTTTGATTTTCCTAAGAGTGTTTTACCAGTCATAATTCTTTCAAAAACGCATTTTAAGAGATTTCTATTTTGATAGTCTCTTACCAATTTCTTGGCTTGCCGTAATTCTTTAGAAACTGGTTTCGTATTGAGAAGTTTAGATATAAGATATTCATCTGAGAGATTAATGTATTCATCCATTTTCAACGATGTAAATCCAAATTCATCATCAGCTAATCTCAAAGCTTCTAAAAGCATGACCTCTCCTGCTCTAACAGTTTTGTGAAAATAAACTGCCTTGAACATTTGATATCTTGAATGCATCATTGATTCAAAAGAGTATAATGCCGATCTTTCGAGGGCAAGTTTTTTCTTGTATACATCAAGAGATTGCGTAATTCTTTTGTAATCAGCTTTAGCATGTTCTGCACCCGTAAAGTACCCATCTCTTAGAAGATAATCCATCATATCTGCACTGAGAGCACCTGATACAATTTCATTCATGTATTGAATTTTTGAATCACCAAATGCAATACGAGCAACTAATTTTTTGTCAAAGCCAGATTTTGTGAGAATGTCACCAATCTCAGATTTTAAAATAATTTGTCTTCCAAAATCTTCATGCGAGATTTTTTTTTGTCGAATCACTTCTTCAAATAGATGAGAGAAAGGACCATGTCCTATATCATGTAAAAGACCAGCTAATCTTAGATATGTTATATCATCTTTTTTGAGAATGTTTTTTTCAAGTAAAGCTCTTCCTGCTTGATCTGCAATATGTAAAACACCCAAAGAATGTTCAAAACGAGTATGTTGTGCACCAGGATAAACTAGATGGGCTCCTGATAATTGACGGATTCTTCTTAATCGTTGAAATATAGGCGTATCAATGATTTCTAATTCATCATTACTGACACGAATAAAATCATGAATAGGATCAATTATATCCAAATATTTTTTTTTCATATTCCTATTTTTTTTGCAAAAATTTTCATAATTTCTTCATGAATTTGCTCTTTTGATTGTGAAGCATCTATGATTGTCCAATGTTTTTTCTTTGCAGTTGTCTTGTACAATCGAGAAATTTTTTGTAAGAATTGTTTATTTTTTTCAAATTTATCTCGGTTAGATTTTTTTCGTTGAAATGACTCTTTTTGTGTAACATCTAATAATATAACTAAATCAGCCTTTGGCAGACCATCATCCAAAGTTTCAAGCCAAGATTGCTTCATTCCATTAGCTAAGCCATATACAAGGTTAGATTGATAATATCTATTCATAATTAAAACTGAATTTCTTTCTTGTGCTTTTTTAATTTCGTCTAATTTTTCCCATCTATTTGCAGACAATAAACAATGAATTACTTGAGGTGGGAACTTACGCTTACCATTTAGATATTTTCTAATTTCTTTACCAATGGGGGTATCGTAATCAGGAAAACTAAAAGTCTTAGTTTTAATTTTCCTTTTTTTTAATGCTTTCTCCAAAAGAGTAGTTTGTGTTTTTTTACCAGCTTGATCTCCTCCTTCAATTACAATTATCATAAGTTAACAACTACAAGAATTCAATTGATTAAAAATCTATCAAAAAATTTTGTATGTTTTAGTCATAAAATTACGCTTAATTAGTTTCAGAACGTGAAGCTTTCTCGCATCATTTCTGTTAAATCATTTCGTAGTTCATCAAAATTAAGCGACATATTAAGATCATCTAGTAATAAATCAGTTGCCTTACACTTGTTTTTAGAATATTGATAATATGATTCTAAGGCAGTGTCAAAAGAGTTACTTTCTGTAAATTGAACCCAATAATCTTCATTTATCTTCTTATAATTCTCTAAAAATTTGAGTATAGGTTGAGTTACTTTTGTTGAATGATTAAACCATAATAATTTTAGTAGAATCACCTCTAGTTCTTTATCTAAATTTGCCTCGTGGATTTTTTGGTAAATGTTTGGCATTTTTTAGGTAAATTCTAAGATTTCTCCATTTTCTACTTTTTTTCTAAATTCCTTTTTGTTTTCTTCTTTTTCTTTCATTGTACTTTGTTATGACAAAATTTTATTTATTTGCAATTATGAAGATTCCTAACAATTGTACAAAACAAAAATATTTTTTAAACAAATGTAAATAACAGTAGAAAATTAGTCATTATGTTATTAGATGAATCTCTGATCTTCTTTTATAGTATTTAATACTATATGAGTTACTGTATTTTCTACATGTGGAAGAGAAGAAACTTTTTTTACAAATTCACTAAGAGATGTTCTGTTTTTGAATTTTGCAATTACTATTGTATCAGCTGTTCCAGTAATATCATATACCGCTGAAACATTTTCATAATCTGCAATTGTTTTCCCAATTTCAATCATTTTACCATGTGCTGTAGTTATCTCAATTACAGCAGTAAGATCATATCCTAAAGCTTCTTGATTTACTCTAGCGGTATAACCTAAAATGATATTTTCTTTTTCTAATTTTTTTAATCTAGAAATTATTGTTACAGTTGACATTCCTAATTTATGTGCAAGTTGTCTAGAGGACAATCTAGCATCGACTAGTAAGTTTTGGAGAATTTTTCTATCTTTATCATCTAATGTCATAGTATAATATTGGCAAACAGATATTTAAGAATTATAAGAATTAATTGACAAATATTAAGAAAATATAGAAAATCTCTTATATTTTTCCATTACACTAAGACTCCATGGTTGTAAGGTTCAGAGTATCTAATAGAGCAAGTAAACAAATACAAAATTTTACAGATTGTGAATTTTGTGGCATAACATTACTACACTGTCACTGCAAGTGTCCTTATTGTGGAGAACGTGATAAATGCACATGTGCTTGTGGGGATGCAGCAACAGGAGGATAGTAATTATCAATCATATGAAAAACAATACTACTCATAAATCAAATATGTATATTATTTGTAGGGCAAAGGGATCTCAATGAGTAAGGCTTACATGTTAATTACAAGCCAAGTAGGAAAAGATGATTCAATAATTGCATTACTAAGAAATATAGCAACAGTCAAAGAAGCTCATGGTGCTTTTGGTGCATATGATATCATAGTTAAACTCGAAGCAGATTCTGAAGAAAATCTACATGATGAAATATCGAATAAAATTAGAAAAATACAAGAAATTCGATCTACATTAACATTACTTGTAAAAGATAATGGTTTTAACAAAACAACCGAACTAGAAGAAGAAATTCTAAAAAAACACATGACACAGGCATATGTAATTATTCATTGCAGTAAACTTAATCTTACACAAATTGTCCAAGAACTCAAGAAAATACCTGAAATTATAGAATGTGATTCATTATTAGGAACTTATGAATTAATTTGTAAAATGGTAGCACCATCATATGATGAGATTTCTAATTTAGTTAGTAAAAAAATTAGAAAAATTTCTGATATTAAAGCTACAACTACATTAAACATTATAGAAAATCAAGGATTTAACAAATAATACAAATCCATTATACAAAATGATTAACCAATAATATTGCATATCAAACATTAATTTTTGTAAGATATAATCTCAAAAAACCTTACAAATTTTTAGTATTATTATGATTACAGTTATTTTTTACCATAATAACGTTATACCAATGAGCCAAACTCTAGACTATGAAACCCTTACAAGGAAAATTATAGAGATGGATGAAAACATACGATTCGCTGCAGTATCGAATATGAATGGAGAGATATTATCATCAACATCAAAATCCAACACTGATTTGTTGCTTTCTCCAGAAGATACGAAAGAGACGCTTCAACATGCAGTATCAGCATGGAAATCTAGAATGAAGCATTATGAGAAGATTGGAGAAGGATTGTACACATTAGCAGTATATGAAAAATTAAGAAGAGTTACAATCCCATTGCCTAGTGGAAATCTATTACTGGTAACAATAGATAACTCAGGAGGTCAAAAACAAATCATTGATAGGATCTTGAATTTGGTAAAATTTCATGACTACACAGTTGCTTAAAATCTAGTGTCTAAGTTTTGCCAAAAGTTCCTGTTTTTTTGGAATTCCAGTAAATTCTAGTTTGTTATCTATCACCAATGCTGGTGCAGTAAATACAGGGTATTTTTCTAGATATTCTGGGTTTTCTGTAACATCTATGACATCCTAAGAAATACCAATTTCGTCTAATAGTTTTTCAACTATACTACAATTAGAGCATCCAGGAGTTGTCAAGATCTCAACTTTCAAGATAATATCACTTACTAGATTAAATTTAGTTTGGTTAAAAATACGACTGTCTCAAATTATCTGCCCATACATTGAAGAAGATCCTCATCAAATTTCACTTGTTGAAAATCATTCAAAGTTTCTGGACCGCCTCCAATTGCAAATTGTTTCATTTCCTCGCATGTCCAAGATTTCCAAATTCTAGGATTGGTTATTTCTTTTTCAAACCAATCAATTAAGAAAATTACAGGAAAAATAATTGCAAAAACCATTATTATTACAAAAATCAATTTTTTATTAGAAGGCTTTTTTTCCATTGGTAACATACGCAGCTTACAGAATTTAATAAAAAACTTGTTTAGTGCAAGAACTAGGCAAGAATCAAGGTTTATAACCAAAAATTAACCACTTTTCACAACTTGGGATTAGTGAAATCAATGGCTAAAGAAATGATGAAGGAAATAGGAAACAAGTCCAGAGAATTTTATGAATTTGTTTTACCACCTGTAGATATGGAATTAGAAAATGATAGTCTAAAAGTGCAAATTGATCTGCCAGGATTTAACAAAAACGATATTAAATTAACTCTACATGGAAATATTCTTTCAATTCAAGCTTGTAAAGAAATAAAGGAAAAACACGAAAAAATATGCAATCAACGACCAAACATTATAGACAAAAAATTAAGATTACCAATTAAAGTAAAAGAGGGAGAAGAGTCAGTAAAATCTGCAAAATTAGTTGACGGTGTTTTAACAGTCATTGTTCCAATTGAGAAAACTGGAAAAGATATTACAATAGAATAGCTAATGTTTTCTGAAAATTGCAAAAATTCCCATAACTACTAAAGAGCCAATCATACCTGCAGTACCTATTACACTATCAGTTGTATATACAAATGCAGAACCAACAAAAATTGCTGCAGAAAATATACTTCCAGAAAGCAGAACATTTGATTTAGATTTTGTTTTAGATAGTTGAATTGAACGATTATCATCTATGAATTTCTTTAATTCTGGTGCAATTGTCAAAGTCGCATCAAGAGATTTTGCAAATCTCTGAAATGAGTATTTTAATTCTTCAATATACGCATCTTTGATTAGCTTTTCTTCTTCTAAAATTTCACGTAAAACTTTGACAAATTTGAAATCAACATGATGTGTTTTGTATATTCCTTCAATAATAGACGCCATCCTCATGTACAAAGCTAAATTTTTTGGTAAAACAAATGGGAATTTTGACATTGTTTTGTTTGCAAGCTCCATCAAGCTTTTTACTTCCATTTCATCTGGTTTTTTTCCATGCATTGCCCTAACGGTTAATTCTATCCCCTTCTCTATCACATGACGATTATAGTCTGGAGAAAGCATTCCCAAATCATCCATAGCATTTACGGTTCTTGGAGCATCCTTTTCTACCAGAGCCAAATACAATCGTATTAATCGAAGCCTAGTTTCATTGTCTATTTTACCTACCATTCCATAATCATATAGAATTAATTTTCCATCACTAGTGACTGAAATATTACCTGGATGTGGGTCAGCATGAAAAATAGAGTGTCTAAGAAGCATAGTAAAGAATACTTTGTGCACATCTATGACGAGTTTTTGTCTATCCACCCCAATCTTATCTAATTCTTCTATATTGGTAACCTTGATTCCAGGAACATATTCCATAGTAAGGATATTTTTTGAGGAATAATCATCATAAACTGATGGAACCACAATCCCTTTTCGTTCCATATTTTGTTTTATTTTTTTCAGATTAGAAGATTCAATATTATAATCCATTTCTTCATGAATAGTTTCAATAAATTGAGCTAGCATAGCTTTAGCTGAAAATCTTAGATTAGGATCTACAAATCTCAGTGCCAAGGGAAGGATTTTTTTTAATACGCTTAAATCTTCGTCTACTACTTTCTCAATTCCAGGACGTTTAACTTTAAGTACAATTTCTTGTCCAGATAATTTTCCACGGTAAACTTGACCTAATGAAGCACCTGAAATAGGATTAGGATCAATTTCATCAAATTTTTTGTTTATTGGACCGAGATCATTTTCTATAATTGGTTTAACTTTGTCAAATGGAGCTGCTGGAACATTATCTTGAAGTTTAGCAAGTTCTTCCATGTAAGGTTGTGGCAAAATATCTGCTCTTGATGACATCCATTGACCTAGTTTGATATAAACAGGACCTAAAGAAATGAATGTTTTAAGAACACGTCTAGCATTCTTTCTGTAAATTTCCTCATCGATATTTTTTCCTTCTTGCTTTACCCATCGTCTTCTATCTCTTCGAAGTGCTATTATCGACGGTAAAAGTTTGAAAAGAACTTGAATAGTCCTTAGTGTAGTCATTTTCACAAAAACTCCTTCATTTTTTTAGAAGCAGTAAACCCAAGATAACCAGCAAAAGCAGATGAGATCAAACCAGAAATAATTGATGTTTTTTTGGAATTTTTATTTTTGAAAATATTTTTGGCTACGTGAGTTCCTCCAAATATAGCACAAGCCATACCTACAAGTACTTCTGGTGCATCCACTACAAGATGTCCTAATGGATCCTTTCTTGGGTCAATACTATCCGTATGGACCAAGAATTTATCTTCATATTCTCTTATGTGTAGATTTCCATAACGGTATTGCCTGATTGCCCCGTTTTTTTGTCCTAGATGTGTTTCTTCTGCATCATCTAGCATAAATTCTCTTAATTCTTTTGGGACCTCAATTTCATCCCTAATCATAATCGCAAGATCCAGTAATTGTTTATATTCTTATTTTAGTTTATACGCCCAATTTTTTAAGATTAGATTTGATTCTGCAGAGTTTCAATTTTTTCAGCTAGTTTGGTAATAGATTCCAGTAAAATTCGTTGTTTTTCAAAATCGTCTTCCTCATCAACTAGTTTACCAAGTTGCTGAATTTCTTGTTCAAGTTTTGTTATTTGCTGTTGTGTATCGATCTCTTCATTAGATGTTAAAACTTTGGGTACTGATTCTTCTTTCAATATAATTGGAGTAAGTGTAATTTTATTTTCAGCGTTTTCAGTAACATATGGATTAAGTTCTACATCAAATATTTTATCTCGGATTTGTATAAAATCATTGCATCCATAACATTTGGAATTATTATCATTCTCATAACGAGGTAGTTTTCCATCTTCATCAAAATGATTTTGTGTCTCTGCATTTGCAAAGCCATATTTTACATTAAGTTCTATAATTTTTTGAATCATTTCTCCCCTTGACATTGCAGCAAATTTGATATATTCACGTTGGGCTTCTTGGAATGAACCACCATTATCAAGAACTTGTTGCTTTGCGGCTCTAGCCAAACTTACTTTAGATTCCATGTATTCAAATTGATCCCAATAGATATCATGATGTGTTGCATTAAAGTTGGCAACAAATCTTGCAAATGCATTTCTTGGTGAATGATCCTCATATTTTTTATTCATTCTATCAAGCTCAGATTGCAAATTTTGTTGAACTAGCAATCGTTGTTCTTCTACAAACTTTTGGTGTTCAGTTACAATGGGTTGTTTTTGCATCATTTCAGAAAGAATTCGTTTTGATTCTGCAATTCGTTCAAGCAATTGTTGAGCAGTTGGGTTAGTTTGAATTTCATCTCCTTCAATTTTATTAAAATCTTCAAACTGATCAGAGGAATCCTGAGCAAAAGCAGATTGAGTAGACCATACAATTCCTAATGATACAGCTACAAGAAAGAATGTCCTAACAGCATTCTTTGATTTTCCCATACCCACGTAAAAGTAGAAGGTACAGTGATATTTAATAATTAGGGTACTAATCATTATAGTATTAATGGTTAGTAGAGAAACCACCGTTAGGAAATTAGACATTGAAAATAGCATAGGCATGATAATACGCACTGCATCAAAATCTCTAGAAAAGGCATTAGGTGAAAAACTGAAAAAGGAATTATCCTTAAGCGGTAGTAAATGGAAGGTATTAGCAGCCTTATCCATTCAAGACGGTATTAGTCAGACACATCTAGCTGAGTTAATTTTTGTTGAAGGCCCTACCTTGGTTTCAATGATTGACAAGCTTGAACAGATGGAACTAGTAAAAAGAAAACCAGATCCTGAAGATAGACGGAATAACCTCATCTACATGACAAAGAAGTCAGAAAATATGATTAACGTTATTGTAGAGTGTATTTTAGAATTTAGAAAAAAGATTACTAGTAATATCTCTGAAAGGGATTTAGAAACAACAAAAGAGGTTTTAAGAAAAATGACCATGGATGCAGATGATTACTATAGCCATATGAAAAAATTAAATTGAATCATATAGCTGTAAATGTAAGCTGCATTAAATTTTTTTCATTATTTATTATTTTTTTATTTTTAAGTTTAGGATTTGAACAAGCATTTGGAGAACGTCAGATAACATATGAAAAAACTTTGGATGTAAAAAAGGAAACGCTTGAAAAGATATTATTAAATAAAAATAGTTTTTCTAACTTTATATCCACTGATGCAAAAATTTTAGATATAAAGGAAAGAAATGGAGAAAGTGAGATCTTTGTAAAAGTTGATGCTAGTGCATGTATAATTAATACAAGTTTTGTACACAAGTTTGACAAAAATTTACATATTATTAATTTTGTATCTGGAAACCTAAAAGATTCTATTTTAACAATTTCACTTGATAAAACTTGGGGTTTTGATGGAACAGAAGATACAGGTACTATTGTTATAACAAATTTTTTGATTAATGATATACCATGTGTGCCAGATTTCCTAGTTGGAAATGACATAATCAAGTTTGCATTAGATAAGGGCCTAGTAGAACTAGAAAAGAAAGCAAAAGAGTTTGAAAAGAAAAATTATTCAACAAAACAAAATGTAGAAAGTAAGAAGCCTGATATCAACCAGAGTTCAAAATATACAGATTTAGAAAAAGATATAGAAATTACGCCTACAATGAATAAAGAGCCTACTAGTGATGTGATACTTGCAAATAAAATCAGAACATTGGCTTTTGATATAGCAAACGAAAAAGATGCAGAACGACAACTGGAATTACTTGAAAAAATTGGAAAATTACGAGTATTACTTGAAGATAACGAAGAGAAAAGCGAGTTCAATAAAAATACAAAGTTAGTTACAAAAACTGAAAAGATTTCCAATGTTCAACTAACTAAAAGCAAAAATGACGAAAATGCACATAGCAAAAATCAAAGTTTTTCTATGTTAAACATTAATTCAAATGAATTTAAAATAGAAAAATACAAACCAAATTGGTTAGAAATATCTGGAAACATAGAAAATCCAAAAAGAGGTAATACAGTTTTACTTACTATTACAAAACCAGACAGTACAACTCAATCATTGAAGATTTTTCATACAAAAGATGGTTATTATCAAACAAAATTATTCCTAGATAGTAAATTCCCAGAGGGCAAATATGTAGTTGAAGCAACATATAACGAAAAGAAAGATTCTTCAAATTTCCAAGTAAGAGTTAATTGATTTATTATTAATAATTAGAATTTAGTACAATATTAGAATAAATCATGTGTGTTTATTCAATAATTTTCTTTTCTGGAAAAGCGTTTATGAAATTAACCAGACCTCTATAGAATTTTAGATGAAATTCTAAGTCATGTATTTCAGATCTTCGAAGTTCCTCTAGCTCAGCACCAAAATCTCTTTTGTCTTCTTGAATATGATTAAGAGTTGTCTCATTTACTTCAATCATATGAAATAAGCTGTGCAGTACTTCACCTTTAGTAAGGGTACCATCACAGGATTTTTTCAAAAGTGCATCTACCCACTCCATAAATTTTGATTACAGAATAGTTATTT
>JAWVZS010000015.1:0-10825 GCA_033722055.1 Nitrosopumilaceae archaeon | reverse complement strand
GGTAATGATCTGATATTGCAATCAAGTCAAATCCAGCTTCTTCTGCGCGTTTTGCATTTTTGACTAATTCTTGTGGATCATGTTCTTCAGTCATTAACATGTAGCCTATCTTTGTCATTGGATATTTTTGACATGTCTTGCTACATAAGACTGTCTGGTTTATGAAACATTTATTCTAAAAATTATTGGGAATTGCTTGCGGTCTTTGATCCAATTTTAGTATATGAATTCATTATTGTATGGGTGTAATCATCATACGATTTTATCTCGTCTCTTCGTAATTGCGTATAATGATATCGGGAGAGTATTAAACCCAAAGTGTAATGCTCCCGTCGGGATTTGAACCCGAGATCACTGCCTTGAGAGGGCAGTATGCTTAGCCGGACTACACCACAGGAGCTTGTACGACATTCTTGTTAATCGCAATTTAAAGGAAATGTTTTGACATTCTATTGGTTGGTAAATTTTAGTCGGTTGCATAATTTATAGAAAAAAAATTCTCACACCTATTGTGGATTTTAAAAAAATTATCTCAGATAATGATTTATCTGATTTTCCAATTGGTTTAGGTGGATGTAGAGTCCGAGAAACTAGTTTTGGTTCGTGCGATTATGATATTACTGTCTTTGATAATTCAGAAAAAAAAGACCATGTTGTTGATTATGGTGATGATTCTATTTACATTCATCATGGCAAACTAGATGAAAAAAAATCAGAAATTTTGATTCATTATATTGGTATGGAAATTATTCAAGATGAGTCTTGGGATCTTAGAATATTTTTGTCTAAAATCAAAGAAAAACAAGACAAACTTTTCTTGGATTTTGCAAAAAATTGTTTAATTGATGCAATATTTTGCTGTCAAAAAACCAAAGACTCTATTCTAAATTCAGATAATTTTGCCCCTTGTTGGCAAAAATGTGCAACCTGTCTATTATCTGATGCTATATCTACTCTAAACAATATAGTCCCATCATCTCATATGCTTAATTCATTAAGAAATCTGAAAAAATCTTCTATCAATGAAAACGTCTCCATAATTAATGAAACAACAGGGGTTGAAAGAGCCACTCCCTCTTTACTTCAAAGAATGTTAAAGTCCACTCAAGGGTTTTCAGATATTGTTGAGAATAACAACTATTCCAAAGTTATTCAAAAAAAATACGACTATTTTTTGTCAAATTCTATGCTTTCTGACTGTTATTTTTATTTGATTTATGTAAACAAGAAAAACTTCTTAAAACTACGACATTCAATCCATCAAAATCCTGATCATATTCATATTCTCAAAGTGGCTTTTGATATTGAACGCGATTATAATCTACTCGAACAACAAGCAGTTCAAATTCAAAATACTTGTAATCATATCATTGAATTATTGCGTAAATGATACTTTTGCATAGAAAATATTTGATCTGAAATCAGAACAATTAATTTTATTCTTCGTCGTCTTGGAGTCCCCAAGATTTTACTAATTCTTTTTGAAACTTGTCTGCTTGTTTTTCATCTAGTGCAAATCCGCAGTTCTTGTGAGTAGGAACTACAGTCATACCATCTAACTTGAATTCTACTTCGTAAAGGTGTACTTTGGAACACTCACACATTCTAAAAAATCTGTTAATGTGCCTCTATATTTGCGTATTTGAATAACCTTTAACTATCGGGTTTGGTCATTCTCATAAGAATGCAACCTAAATTTTTTGCAATTCCTGTGATTTTGATTTTGATTTCAGGAACTTTTTCATTACCTGTAGCACACGGTCAATTCCAGTCTGGTGGCGTTGATAAACCTGGTTCTTGGTATGTAGGTGAAGGTCTTGATGCAGGTGATTTCTTTTCATACAGAGTGTGTCATGTAGACTATAAGGAATGTACTCCTTTTGAGATGGATTTTTGGATAAAAGGTGATCGTAAAGTAGGAACTGAGGATAAATGGATAGCAGAAGTTGTAGTTTATGATGGAGGTAGGATAATCACAGGAGAATTAGAATTAGGTAAAGTTGCACCAGAGCCTACTGGTGGTAGTATAGAATTATCAAAGTATAGAGGAGCATTCAAGTCATCTATTGTATGGTTGTCTGCTTTTGCTACGGCATATGGTGGTGAAGGTGGTGAAGGACCAAAAGAATTTTCTGCAAAGTCTTGGGGTAAAATTGGAAATATTGGTGGTGAACAAGTTTTACCAACTGCAATTGAGACAGTTACAGTTCCAGGTGGAACCTTTGAATCTGTTTTAGTTACCTGGAGAACAGGTGGTTATACTAGTAAGGTTTGGGTTGTTGATGAATTTCCTTTCCCTGTAAAGGCTGCAACTTTTACACATGTTTCTGAGGGTATACCTCCACCAGAATATCAATTTCAATTATTAGAATACAAACCCGATGTAAAGGAAAGCCCCTTTGAAGGAATAGTTGCAAGTGAGAAGATCTTTGAAGAACGTGGATGTCCTGAAGTTAAGACACCAAAAACTTTTGTCAAAAAACCAACCAACGACTTCCGCTATCAAATTCATGCATTTTATGCTCCTGAAGAGCCAATCAAAAATTGTCCTATGAAATGGTTGATCAAATTCATTAGCAAGTTTGATGACACTGAATTTTTGAACCAAGTACAGTATGACCTATTGGTAGTAGATGACAAACTAACACCAATTCGTTCATTGGCACAAGAAGATGCAAGACAATTTCTTTACTCTCCATCAGGTCAGGCAATTGTTGATATGATAGTAAAAGAGGATCAAGGAACTGCTAACTATGTCATTTGGGTTTATGGTCTTGCTCCAGAAGGGGTATTGCCAACTACTGCACCTGACTATCTGCAAATTACACTTCCAATAAAGTCACTTGATGGTGAAAATACTTCTCCTTCTCTTAACATTCCGTCTTGGATTAAAAACAATGCAAGATGGTGGTCAAATGGAGAAATAGATGACACGTCTTTTGTTCAAGGAATTCAATTTTTGATTAAAGAAGGAATAATGGTCATTCCACCAACTGCACAGGGAACAGGAACTGGTAATGAAATCCCTCAATGGATTAAAAACAATGCAGGCTGGTGGGCAGATGGCTCAATTAGTGATTCTGACTTTGTTCAAGGAATTCAATTTTTGATTAAAGAAGGAATAATGAGAATTTCTTCTTAAATATGTGAATCAGTTTGGTTAGTTTTTTCAAATATCCAAAAAGACATCTAAGAAAACTCGTTCAGGAAGGAGAATATGTTGACGCATTAGAATATGGTAAAAGTCTTGAACCCAAGTTTTCTGAGGATGCTGATTACCTGTTCATAATGGGTAGCATCTATTACATTTTAGAAGATGCAAAAAAGGCAATCTCTTATTTTGACAAAGCGATTTCTCTGAAAGGCGATGATGTTGAAACACTGATGCTAAAAACAAATGCACATTTGGCATTACAGGAAAAAGAAGAAGCAATTCATTGCTGTAAGCATATTTTAAAAATAGTCCCAAATCATTCTGAAGCAACTAGTCTTTTGACTCAACTTGAGGAACTTTGATCATTTTGTATTTCATACACTTTACTCATTAACCAATTACAAAACGTCGTAACATTGTCATCAAATAATGTCCATATGTGTAACGAGTGTGGCAAAATGTCTATTTTTCCACCAGGTGCATAGACTCTAACCCCCTCCTTGCCTTCATACATGTAAGCATCTTCCACTTTTACATCTCCAAAAATTTTCTTTGCTTCTTTTTTGATTATTTCACGTTCAATTGGAAAATTTTTCTTTTCTCTGTCTATTATCAAACTAAGATCTCTTTTTCCATATAGATCAAATTGTTCTATTTTCCCTTCATGAGGAAAATTCACAATCAGTTTGATGTTGTGTTTTCTTCCTACCTCTTCTCCAACCTCTACTATTCTTGTGTATGCCATAGCTGGATTCTTTTTTAAAAGAAAACGAATCTGGGCTAGATCTTTTTTCAATGCATTTTGCAGGTCTTCTACCAACTTTGAAAATATCATGGAGAAATAATGTAAATTCCTAGTATATGCGTTTGACGGGATTAGTTTTTGTAGGTCGTAAACAAGACTATTTTATGGCAATGCCTATGGATTATGATAGTTTAAGGACCGGTGAGGATGCTGAGCGCGCACCAAATGTAGAAAGCTACAAAGTCACTTGTATGGATTTTATTCAAGATATATCAAAGGATTACTTTGCATGGGTTGATTATTACAAACTTCCAGAAGAAGAAGATAAGCGACGTCGTGATGGGATTAATGCTACGATTGAGCGAACAAATCATTGGATTGCAAAAGTAGCTCAAACCATTCAGGCAGTTGATGTTGTTATGAATGATGGAATTCAGAAAATGGCAGAATCTACTGCTGGAAAACCTTTTCAGATTGGTGTTTTTGTAAATGGAAAATCAAGTTACACCATGGCAAAACCTGGAATAATTGATGTTAATTTGAAAGCAGCTGGTAGAGATAATCGAAAAACAAAACTCGGTTTTCATTTTAAAGACGACCGATTTCGAATCGAGTCTACTTGTAAGGCATTTATGGATGAAACAAATCTACCAGAAGAAGAATTTGATCTAATGGATATTACCCTAAAAATTAATGCAGAAAATGCACAAAAAAGAGATGTAATTTCATTTACTGTAACCGTTAGTGAAATAGAAAATGGTGCTGAAGTTGAAAGACGCGGTATTAGTACTATCATTCACATAGTGTAACTTCAATTGTAACTCTTTTTTCTTTAGCTCTTTCTTCGCCAGGATATTTGAGCTCTGATATTTTTTGTGACAGTTTTTCATCTAAAACTTGCCTTGCCTTGCCTCTAACTTTTGATTCGCCTGTGTCTATTACAACATCTTCGTTTTTGACTGCATTTTGAAACCAATCGCTATCTGGTTTATGTCTTGAAAAATAATATTTACCAGAATATTTTACTCCGCGAAGCCATACAATGTGTTCTTTTCCAGTCTTTCTTCCAAACGTGGTAAGTGCAACTCTTAGAATTTCGCTTTCCATGACACTTTTTTCCTGTCAAGTAATTTAACCTCATTGATAGAATTTTCTGATACTTGTAATCATAAACAAATCTTTGAAGTATGCACCATGTCTGTCAAACTAGATGGTATGCCTAGTAACATAACTACTGCTGACTCTTTTACCGGAAAGAAAGTAGTTGACCGTGAGGGAATAAAATATGGAAAAGTAAAACATATTCACATTAATCAAGACACGCTCAAAGTAGCAGGCGTGACAATTCATCAAGGTTTTTTCAAGGATTACTATCTGTCTGATGACTATGTGGACAAAATCACCGAAGAAACTCTACTTTTGAGCAGACCGCCAATAAGAACAGATGTTGATGTAGTTGATATTGACGGTCATAAAATAGGCAAGGTAAAACGACTTCATAGAAATCCAGACACTCATGATTTAGAATCCATCGAGGTTTCTAATGGAATCTTAAATTCAAAGATTCTCTCAAAAACAGAAATCTGGGGAATTGGAGAAAAAGTAATTCTAAGAATGACAAAAGACGAATTCAAAGAACTCGAGTAATTACTTTTAGTTAGTCTTTTTTGCTACAATTTTGGCAAACAGGTCTTCCTTCTCGTATTGTTATTTCAATATTTGATGTATGACATATGTGGCATAATCCTTTCATGTAATCATTAATTCAAATTCTATTTTTAAAATTTTTTAAAATAATTGCTTAGCAATTTATAATTGAATAATGCGATCAAAGCATTGTATACTATAGAAACAAGATCTCTAAGAAAAAACTTTGGAGATGTTACAGCGGTAAATGATATTTCTTTTAATGTTAAAGAGGGTGAAATTTTTGGCTTTTTAGGACCTAATGGTGCTGGCAAAAGTACTACACTGATGATACTGACAACACTACTAAAGCCAACTTCGGGACAGGCATTGGTAGCTGGTTATGACGTAGTAAAAGAAGCACGAAAAGTACGAGAAAACATAGGCTATGTACAACAAGAAACTGCTGTTGATGAATATCTAACTGGAAGGGAGAATCTCTACTTGGAAGCTAGATTAAATCATATTCCAACTGGTGAAATTGATTCTAGAATAGATGAAATACTGGAATTAATTGAATTAAAGGAAAAACAAAATGATCCTGTTGTAGGTTATTCTGGTGGTATGAGAAAACGACTTGATATTGCAGGTGGGTTACTTCATAGACCCAAAGTCTTGTTTTTAGATGAGCCAACAGTCGGACTAGATATTCAAACCAGACGGAAAATTTGGGAATATCTTAAAAAAATTCACAACGAGTTTAACATGACTATTTTTCTTACCACACACTACATGGAAGAAGCTGATCAACTCTGTGATAGAATTGGAATTATTGATCATGGCAAAATTCAAGCAATTGATACGCCTGAAAATATGAAAAGCGCCCTTGGAAACGAAGTCATTTCTTTAGAATATACAAACCAATCAGATGATTTTGTTTCTAAAATAAAACAAATTGAACTTGTAACCAAAGTAAAAGAAAGTGCTGATGTTCTTACTGTTTTTGCATCCAAAGGAACTGAAGTAATTCCAAAAATATTTCAAATTGCATCTGATCTGAAAATTCAAATTGATTCTATTTCATTGACTCGACCTTCCCTTGATGATGTCTTTGTGTCTTATACTGGTCATGAATTACGAGATGATGAATCTGGTTTTAATAGAAAACGTGAACATGCAAAGATGAAGAGGCTGCGTGCATGAGTTCCATTTCTGATACTTATTCAATTTTCTGGCGTGAAATGAAACGCTATAAAAAATCACGGAGTGGGGTATTGATTAGATTAATTCAACCTGCAATTTGGATAATTGTAATTGGAAATACATTTTCTGGTACACAACCACTAATTCAATCTGTAGGTTTTGAAGGACAGTACATCGAATTTATGGCCCCTGGCGTGATTATACTTACTGCAATTTTTACAAGCATATTTGGTGGTGTTAACACTTTATGGGATCGCAGATATGGATTCATGAACAAGGCTCTCACTTCGCCAATATCTCGTTCATCTATAGCTTTGGGTAAAATGTCTGCAATATCTCTTATTGCTGCATTACAAGCAAGTTTGATTTTGGGAATTGCTTTGGCAATTGGCGTTTCTTTTCCAAATCTAATAATGATTATTCCAATTATGGCAATAGTTATTTTATTTTCATTAGGATTCTCAGGAATATCTGTGATGGTTGCAGCTACTGCAAAATCTCAGGAAACTTTTTGGGGAATAATCAATTTTCTTGGAATGCCTCTTTTCATGCTTAGTCCTGCATTATTTCCCTTGGAGCTATTACCTGACTGGCTTGCTATGATTGCAAAACTAAATCCAGTTACCTATACTGTATTGTTGGTCAGAGAAATGATGACTGGAGTAACTGAAGGAGGAATACCTGTTGCACTAAGCATAGGGATAATTACTATTTTTGTGACTGCCATGGTAGGTTTGGCAAGTTATGTCTTTACTCGTGAAGTCAACAAACCTTTCTGACTCAAAAATTGACTAAATTCATAACATTTTCTTACATTCCAACTGTTTGATAGATTCCGTTAGACAGTATAGTGTCTAAGGTAATAGTTGCTATATTTGCAATTTCTGCAATTTTACTGACAAGCTCAATTTCGTACTCTAGCGCATTAAGTGAATATGATAAACTGTATGAATGGGGTTCTTTTGGTATAGCCAAACCCGGACAGTTTTCCTACCCTCAATTTATCGAAGTTGATGGATTCGGTGAGATTTATGTGACTGATTTGGGCAACAAACGCGTTCAAAAATTTACCCATGATGGTCAATATCTCTTAGAATGGGGTGGTAGCGGAAGTGCTGACGGACAATTTCATTATCCATCAGGAATCACAACTGATGATGAATTCGTATATGTAGCTGATAGAGATTTGAATAGAATTCAAAAATTTGATCTCCAGGGAAATTATGTCACCCAGTGGGGTGAAAAAGGAAAATCAAACGGGATGTTGTTCATGCCCAATGGAATATCAGTGTATGATTCCTTTTTGTATATAGCTGATACTGGAAATAATAGAATTCAAAAATTCACAACTAATGGAGAATTTGTTTTCTCTTTTGGTTCAAGTGGGATTGGACCTGGCCAATTCTTAACAGTAATTGATGTAGATGTAGACCTTGATGGTAATGTATATGTCACTGACAAAGGAAACAAAAAGATAGAAATTTTTGACTCTGATGGTATATTGATAGAATCATTGTCATTTACGGGGACCAACTATGATTTTATTCCAGAAGGAATTGAGGTAGATGATTCAGGAAGCTTTTTTGTAATTAATTCATTTGATGATAATGTATTGTATCTGAGTAAGGATTCATCTTTACATCTTGATATATTTGCACAAAAAGGACCGCTAGAGTCTGATTTTACAATGCCTACTGATATTGCACTAGGAAAGTATGGAGAATTACACGTAACAGATTCATTCAATCATAGTATCCAGACGTTTGAGACTCCAAACTATGTTACTCCGCCTAAAACTAATGAGATTAAACCTATTGAAATAATAGAAGAGATCAAAGATGATACTCCTCCAGTTATTATAACTCCTGATGATATGTTTGTTGATGCAACAGGAATCTATACCCCTGTAGATTTTGGAGAGGCTACAGCTACTGATGAAAATGGAATCAAAGCTATACTGAATAATGCACCAGAAGAATTTCCTCTTGGAATATCAAAAATCACTTGGATTGCTTTTGATAATACCGGAAATACTGTAGAAGGTTATCAATTTGTTACAGTCTATGCGTGTGGTCAATCCCACTCTAACTTTAATCGTATTTTGGGAACTTCTGGTGATGATGTATTGATAGGAACTGACGATCCAGATCTAATATTTGGTTTGGATGGAAATGATTTGATTGATGGAAAAGCAAGTCATGATTGTATTTTTGGTGGTAATGGAAATGATGTTGTATATGGTTCTGAAGGCCATGATTCCATTAGGGGTGGATTTGGTGATGATGTTCTCAAAGGACAACTAGGTTTGGATGTAATTTATGGTGATATGGGATTTGATATTATCGATGGTGGAGAAGACAGAGATTCCTGTTATGATACAGATACTTCTAATACCATAATGATTAATTGTGAATAATTTTCTATATTGAACTATAGTTTTAATCTAGAACTATAAAACAACTAAAGAAAACATACAAAGCTGTTATACCTGTAAATTTTTGCTTTCAAACTAATGACTAACATTAACGCAAAAAACATTGCAGCATTAAGTGTAATTTCTGTTCTTGCAATGTCTGTAGGTTTGACCAATGCCTTTGCAGATGAAAATGAGTACAAGATGGTAGGAGATATTGTTCCTGTCTTGACCTTTACATTCAGAGATGGTGTTGAAACTCACACATTCCCTGTGTTTGATATGGAAGAGAATCTAGTAGCAAATCAAGGTACAACTTTCACAGTAGAGGGAGTGATAGGAAAGGCACCATTACTACATAAGGCACTTGACAAAGCATACGATAACAGACTTGTTTCGGCCAATGGATATGAATATCCTATGAAATATTTTGATGTCGATGTAGATTTTGTCAAGAATGGTGATTCTGTTAAAACCTTAGATTACAACAATTGTAGAGTTCAGAATTACAAAGTTGAAACACTGGATTCAAACGACTATGAAAGCTACTTCAAAGAAGTAGGTTTTGCTATTGTAGATAAAATTACTTTTGAATGCAGTGGTGTGGATTTAGATAACACTCCTGAAAAAGCAACAACTAGTACCAAATTTACTGATTATGGTGAGTCTGGTTTCAAGTTTGCCAATGATATGAGGACCACGGTAACCTTTCTCTTTGATGCAGGAACTGAAAAAATTGAATTTCCAATTTTTAATCTGATTTCTGCCTATCAAGAATCAACAGACAATGTAACTGCAGAATTTGAAGTAGAGGGATTGTTAGATAACTATCCATTATTGTATAATGCAGTTGAAGACTCTATTGATGTATCTGGAATAGGTTCTTCATCCAACACTGATTTTGAAGCTATAGTAGAGTTTCATAATGGCGATGAAACTATCAGAGGCATTGACTTTACAGATTGTAGAGTTACTGATGCTAAGATCGTAACAAAAGCAGACAAAGAAGAAGGGTTCACAGGTAAGAGTGGATTTGCAGTAGCAAACCAATTTGGTTTTCAATGTGCAGGTCTTAAAGGACTCAATCCAAACTATTCTGCATTAACTGAAGGTACTCCTGTATGGAAAACAGCTAAAGTAAGTAATTCGTATGATGAACCTCTTGCTAACTCAGCTAGTGGCCTACAAACAGTTGCTACCTTTACCTATCCAAATGGAGTAGAATCTATTGAATTCTCAATGTTCACACAAGGAAGTGTTTTGAGTGCTACCGAAGAGACATCAGATAGTGCCTTTACAAAGAAAGCAACTTACCCAACACTTGAACTTAGAGGTATAGTTGGAGATTATCCTGTTCTTTACAAATATGTAGATGACAACAGGAAACTTCAAAGCATTGGTGGAACTGCACAGCGTATACTAGTTGACATTGATGTAGAAATCATGAAAGACGGTGAATCCATTAGAGGATTCAACTATTCGCATTGTAGACCAACAAACTATGATGTATCTACAGATCCAAACAATGAAGAAAGCTACACTAAGAACAAGTTTGCAGTAGAGAATATTTTTGACTTTGAATGTCAAGGATATCATCCAAACAACCCTGCTTATGATGCAATGTACAATACTAGCGTAAAGGCAAATACAGAAAGTACTAAAGATCTAAGAAACACTGATTCTT
>JAWVZS010000014.1:0-10952 GCA_033722055.1 Nitrosopumilaceae archaeon | reverse complement strand
CCTAAAATAAAGAAAGAATCAATTTCATTTTGTTTTAATCGTTTTAGTGCGTTTGCCATTTGAACAATAGCTGTTCCATTAGGGTTTGGTACGTGAAAAATATCCCCTGCAAAAATTACAAAATCCACATGATCTTTAATTGATGTGTCTATTGCTTGATTAAAAACATCATAGATATCCTGCTCTCTTTCCTCTGAGCCGTATTGCATTAATCCTAAATGCGTATCAGAAATATGTGAAAAAATCATTTAGTCTAACAAAAGATCTTTTTGCACTAGTTGTTGAGTTGATTCTACGGCAACTTGATTCATCTTTTCTGCTTTTGTCCATGCTGAAATAGCACTCTGATCTGAGCCCATAATCTTCTCTTTTACCTCATCAACATGTACTAATGCAGGCAGATTGGTCCATTGTCCCACAAGTACTGCATCACCTACATTCAGAGAGGTTAATTGAGATATCAGTTCCCTACTTGTCGATTCTGTAGCTGACGCAATCTGTCTTTGGTCATCTTCTTGTATAATTTTCATAATTGCAAAAGATCCCATCTGGCTTAACACGTTAAGATCAACACTTCTTGGTCTTTGTGAAACAATTCCAAGACCAAGTCCAAACTTTCTCCCTTCTCTTGCTATTTTTGCTGCCCAATACTTTGCATTGGCATCATGATCTTTTGGAATGAAAACATGAGCCTCTTCAATAATGACAAACATTGGCGAATTAAATCTAAAATTTCTTTGTTTCTTTGATTTAGCATGTCTTGCAATACTTGCATCTTTTCTGTCTTTTAGTAATTGTTGCAAGTAAAATGAAACTGCAACATTTGCTTGTTTTTCTGATAGCTCTGAAATGTTTAGAACGTTTGCATGACCTTCTTTGATAAAGCTAATTGGATCTCCCATATCGGGATCTAGAATATCTTCAAATCTTCTTTGTGCTTCTTCTATTATGTCTTGTACTCTGTATGCTGATGTTCTTATCTCTTTGAGTTTTTTATCTTCAGAATTTACAATGTATTCTATTTCTTCTTCAAGTTTTTCCCAAAATTCTTTTGCCTCTTTTACTTTGTTGGTAAAAGCCATTCGCAAAACACGTTGCTGTACATTTGCACCGTCTCTAATTTCTAAAACTTCTGATAGTTGATCAGAATCCAATAGTCTGGGATTGATTTTTGCATCGACTACATTAATTCCTGGAAGATTTAATGATGTATAGTCATTGTGATAATCAAAAATAATAACAGTTCCTTTCAGTTTGGAAATTTGTTTTGTGATTAGTGAAACTAGATTACTCTTTCCCATTCCAGTCATCGCTAAAATTCCTAAATGTCTTGAGACAATTTTGTCCAAATTGACCTTTGCATCTATTGACTTGTTTCTTAACAGATTGCCAATCTTTACCCAACCTTCGTTTTCTGGGCTAAAAATAGCCTCAAGATCATCTTTTGTTGGTTGCGAAACTACTGCTCCTGGTATTGGAGGAATTGAGGGTATGATTGATTGTCCTTTTCGAAGTTTATCTAAGAATCCTAAAATTCCAATATTGGCAGTATATGTTTTGTCTCTTTTGTTTATTTCAGCAATTTCTAGACTTTCTGACGCTTCATCAAAATTTCTAACATCTGCAAATGCAGCACTAGCTACCTTTGATTTTTCAACCAGTCCCAGTATTTTTCCTTCATCTGTTTCAATGATTGTATATTCGCCAACTGCTAGTGGTCTTGATGTCAAAGCTGTAACATAGGTGGGCTTGGATTCACCAATTACAAATCCTACACTCAACCTAGTACCTCCCTTGAACCAATTTCATTACTTAAACCCAAAAGACTTACCATTTTAGCAAGCTCCTTATCAGATATTTTACAGTTGTTGTGTGCCAGCTTTAGTGCATAAGGATACCCACCTACACTATTTTTGTACAATTTGTTTAAAATTTCTTTAATTTCATCTTCACTTCGTTGTTCTCCAAGAAATTCAATCTTAATTATTGGAGTAGAATCGCTTAATCTGACAAAAGTAGATGTAATTACTTTGTCTGTACCATATTTTTTTTCTACAAATAACTTGCTAAATCCTGGAGTTTTTGTGACATGATTATAATAAAAAATATCTCCTGCCAGTGATCCCAAACTTTCGAACTGTTTTTTTGTATTTGATGTTTTTGAAATAAACAATACATTGTCTTTTTGTTTCATAGTTCTAACTAACATTGCATCAAGATCTGATTGTCTTGTCATAAATTGTGAATGAAGTGAACCATCCATTAATACCAAATCTGCCAAATCTACACTTTTTTGACACGCTTCAATTTCTAATCTACTTGCAATTCTAGATAATTCTATATCTGATCCTAGTCCAGAATCATGCAGGTCTACTAGAACTTCCCCATCTGATTTTATGGAGACTGCTGTAGTAGCCCACAACTCTATTCCTTGAAATTTTGTATTGTTAAAACTCGAATCTATTCCGGCAATCACTGATTCGCTTTTTTCAGGCATAAAATCAATCCAATTATCCTTGGCTTTTTGGATAATTTTATCAAATTTCGGACCTTTGAGCACAGACAGCATCTTGTCTCTGTTTAAAATTGCGTCTTTGTAGACTGTATTGAGCACAGTACTAGTTCGTAGTTTTGAATAAAATCTTTAGGTTATACTGAACTTTGACAAACTTGATCTAATGTTTTGTGATTAGCCAATTCTGCCTTTCAAAATGATCTCTTCAGACGTCTCAGAAGGCGTGCTTCTATCGATGTATTTTATTTCGTATCTGTCACCAATGTGAATTACTTTTCCATCAATCTCTCTTGGAATCTTTATCTTCACTTCAAATGTACTGGTGTTTGGCCCAGTTTCTGCCAAATATGGTCTGTTTGCATCAAACTTTGGATTAGCTAGTGTGGTTTCAATACCTCCTTCAGCTTCAAAAATAAATGAACTAAGTGGAATGGTGTCAGTGTCTTTAGAGTCTAAATTTGCATCAGGCTCATACACTCTAATTGTAAACTCGTGTCCTATTCTGGAGCCTCCTCCATATGATGAAACTTGAGCAAATGTTTTAGTCAGTTCGATTGATTTTACTAAGACTCTTTTTTCTCCTGCCGCATCGGATTGATCTAGATACCTTATCTCAATGATATCGCTATTACTTAGTGGCTGACCATTAATGGTATTAGGTAAATTCAACTTTACATAAAATCTTCCAGTATCAGTGCCTGTTTCTATCATTGTATCTGGACCGGAAATAGTTACGCCATTAATTGTAAACTCTAACAGTCCTTGTGTATCAATTACATCCACACCCTTGTGGTTTGTATTCAAGTCATGATCATTCACATAGAAATTAACTACTGATCCTTGTGATGCAGGAACATTTTCAATTTCATTTGTTGCAGTTTGAACTTTTAGTTTTGGAACAGTTGAGACTGCTTTTGGTAGAGTGATTTGCTCCCAATCAAGTTCTTTAAAGTGCTCAGCTGTTGCAGGCATTACACATGCTGCAGCACCAGACGGTCTTAACATCAAAACATAACCGTCTTTGCATACTACATTTTCAGGTGCAACTCCACTTTCAACTTGTGCCTTAGGTGATGGAATATCCCCCAATACAGGCGTGACCATCAATAACAATATACTGAAAACTATCACTGAAAGAATCCTTTTCAATAGTTTCATTGAATATCTTTTAAGATAAATAATTTAGGTACAAGTTGTGAGTATCTGTTTGTTATATTATAATTAATTAAAGCCAATATTCCAAGTTATTCTGTTTGAAAAAAATTGGATTATTGGGATGTGGCGCAATTGGAACTCAGATTGCCTTAGCAATTGACTCTGGAAAAATTCCAGCTACTCTGACTCACGTGTATGATTCATCAAAACAAGCATCAGAAAATTTGGTTTCAAAACTACAAAACAAACCAGAAATTGTAGATAATCATCATTTACTCTCATCTAATCCTGTAGATATTGTAGTTGAAGCAGCATCCCAAGAGGCAGTAAAAGATGTCGCACTAAGTGTTTTACAGAATAGACGAGATCTGTTAGTCATGAGTGTTGGTGCATTTTTAGATGAATCTATCTTTGACGTTTTGTCTGATGCATGCAAAGAATTCAAAAAAACAATCTATCTTCCATCTGGTGCAATAGGCGGTTTGGATGCCATTAAATCCGTCAAAGATGAACTAGACTCTGTAATTATTACCACTACAAAACATCCTCGTTCTCTAAAGGGGGCAAAATTCTTTGAAAACTCTGACATTGATTTAGATAAACTAACTGAACCAACACCAATCTTTGATGGTATGGCAAAAGATGCAGTATCTGAATTTCCTGCAAACATCAATGTTGCAGCATTGTTATCTTTGTGTGGTCTTGGAAGTGAAAAAACCAAAGTCAGAATCATTGCAGATCCTAATACTGATAAAAATACTCACAGAATAGACGCAACAGGCAAATTTGGAAAAATGCAATTTGTAATTGAAAACTTTCCAGATCCAAACAATCCAAAAACAAGCAGGCTTGCTACCCTCTCTGCAATAGAAACACTGCGTAAATACTGCTCAGATGAAATTCAAATTGGTACCTAATTTGGCAAAATTTGCCACTAATAGGGGATTTTTCGAATATTATGAGTGCCTTCCTTTTCTTTAAATGGTCAATTTGTGCATCCACCTCTGTTTATGCTCGTTCAAACAAGCAAACTTGCAGATGAAATAAGACGTCTGAAAAAAGAAAAAGACGTAGTAATTCTTGCTCACAATTACCAAGTACCTGAAGTACAAGACGTGGCAGATTTTACAGGTGATTCTTTAGGATTATCTAGGCAAGCAGCTAAGGTAGATCAAAAAACAATTCTATTTTGTGGTGTCCACTTTATGGCAGAAACTGCAAAAATAATTAGTCCTGAAAAAAAGGTACTAATCCCTGATCTAGAGGCAGGCTGTTCATTATCTGATTCCATTACTGTACAAGAACTACGAGACTGGAAGAAAAAACATCCAGGTGCAGTAGCCGTAGGGTATGTAAACACCACTGCTGAAATAAAATCCGAATTAGACTATTGCTGCACTTCATCTAATGCAGTAAATGTAGTAAAAGCAATTCCAAAAGAAAAAGACATTTTGTTTTTGCCAGATATGTTCTTGGGCTCTTATGTTGCAAAAATGACTGGTAGAAAAAATATGCACATTTGGGCGGGTGAATGTCATGTCCATGCAGGAATTACACCAGAAGATGTAACAAAGAAATTAGATTCCATGAAAGACGCTGAATTTGTAATTCATCCAGAGTGTAGTTGTACTACTCCAATGCTTTATGATGTAGCAGCAGGAAGTTACAACAATAGACCAGTATCAATTCTGTCTACAGAACAAATGCTAAATCATGTGACTGATTCAAAAGCTAAAAACTTTGTAGTTGGAACAGAAACTGGAATTTTATATAGAATGCGACAAAAAAATCCAAACAAAAACTTTGTTGCAGCATCCGATAAAGCAGAATGTCAATACATGAAATTAATCAATCTAGAAAAAGTCTACAACTCACTAGTCGAAGACAAATACGAAGTAACTGTCCCAAAAAATATTGCAGACAAAGCAAGACTTGCAATAGATAGAATGCTGGCAATCAGTTAGTTTTTTTTAAATATTTTCTTCATATAGTCGTAATTACTTAAATTAGCAAACAAATCTAGCCCTTTTAATGACTAAAACAGTACTTTCTGTAGTTTTTATGACTGCTATAATGCTGAGTGCAGGAATTGCAGCATCAGTTGATATGATTGGTGATGCAAGCGCTGTAAAAGCAAAGGGAGTAAAGACTACCAAATACGGTTCTAACACAGATGTTTGTGGTTTGCAATTATGTTCTGAATACCCAGGTGGAAAAGCCGCATGGGAAGCAGAACAAGGAACACAACCTGTAACAGAACCAGAACCACGTGAAGAAAAATCCATGAAAAAAGAAAAATCAATGACTTCTGAGAAAAAAATGACTTCAGAAAAGAAGATGACTAAAGCTCATCATTACAAAACCGCAATGGGTACAATGACTTCTGTACAAGATCCTGGCGTTGGACATGAAGAACATCAACTCGCAGTAATTTTGCCACCAAGTGACAAAATGTACAAAGGTGTTCTAACTTATGCAGCATCAGAACAAATTCAACTTGTTGCACTACACGGTCCTTTAGCTGAAGGTGAAGATCAAGGCCAACCAATCTGGACACCAGATGGTGAAACAAAATTTGCTTTGACTTTCATTGATCCAAAGACTAGTGCAGGAACCTGGATGTTTACTGGTAACGCATTGGCTGTTCACACACTAAAAACAGATCCATTCACAGTAAGTTATTCAGTATCATACATGGAAAAAGACTCTTCTGAAACTGTAAAAACAGAAACAATCGAATCCATGATTGACCCTGGTGTAGGACATGGACAACACTCATTGGCAATAATTTTGCCACCAAGTGAGAAAACTTACAGTGGTTTGCTGACATATTCAGCATCTGAACCAATTCAACTTGTCGCATTACATGGCCCACTAGCTGAAGGTGAAGATCAAGGCCAACCAATCTGGACACCAGATGGTGAAACAAAATTTGCTTTGACTTTCATTGATGCAAAATCAAACATGGGAACATGGAAATTTGCAGGCAATGCAATTGCAGTTCATACAAAAAACACTGATGGATTTAACGTGAGTTACTCTGTTGCAGCAAGTGCAAACTAATCTTTCTCTTCTTTTTCTTTTCCAACATAAGTATAAACTAAATACGGTTTTCCGGTAATCTTGTTTTTGTACTTCCAATTTGTTTTTCCCTTTAACAAATTGAAATATTCCTTTATTGTAGGCGACAATTTATCATAAATTTCGCCTGTAATCAAAATTTGATCTGGTACTGCGAGATTTTGAATTTTAGATGCCATATTCATGGATTGGCCTAAAATATCCACATGTGATTCTTTATCGTCACCGTATCTAATTATGGTATTTTCTCCATAATCAATTCCAATTTTTACTCGTAAGTCTGGATAGTCATACTGCTTTAGTAATGGATTGATTCCAAGTTTTAGTACACGAATCATAGATTCTGCACATGTAACTGCAATGTCTGCTACACTGATTCTGTCTCTTTCAGTAAAGTAGCCAATCACTGCATCACCTACAAATTTCAGTACCAATCCATTATGTTGTTTTATTACGTATGCCATCTCTTGTGCAAATGAACTAATTATTGCAGCTAACTGCTTGTGTGGTAGATTCATTACCATGTTGGTAGAGCCAACCAAATCTACATACAATACTGCCATAGGGACATTTTCAAGTACATTTTTGTGCAAAAATTCCTCTGAATCTTTTGTTACATTGGTATATTGAAAATCATTTTTCAAAGCACCCCAAACTCGTTTTTGCACCTCTTCTACTAGTTTGTCTGAGTTAACTAGTCGTAGATTCTTTCTTCCAAGCAAAATATCGACAATATTAGGACTATTAGAAAGAATATTTTCTACTCCTTTTTGTGCTAGTGCTTCTGAACTTTCACTCAATGAATATTCCATACTAAATAATCTATTAAATCATATCCAAACTCATTTTGTGAATCCATATTACTGTCCTTGTTTTAGATTATTTTACATTGTGTGGCCTATTTAGCAGAAATAAAGATCCTCAGAAAAAAGAAAATGTAAAGAAAATCAAAGAACTACGCAAGTTAGTCAAAGAAAAAAAATATGATCAAGCATTACGTATTGGCGATGAATATCTAAAAAAAGTTCCACATAACCATGATGTGTTATTCATTCTTGGTGGAATCTATTACATGAAAAACAAATACAAATCTGCAATATCTTATTTTGATAGAGCATTAGAAATTGGAGAATATGATACAGACGTATTAATTCTCAAAGCAAACTCGCACTATCACTTGGGTGAAAACAAAAAGGCAATTTCTTGTTGTGATAAAATAAAAGAAATTGATCCTAAAAACAAAGCAGTCGCAGAATTATTGCAAAAAATTAATCCTTAAACTTCTAAACTTAGATCCAATCCTTTTACTGAATTAGTTATACTTCCAATTGAAATAAAATCTACTCCAGTCTTTCCATACTCTTTGATATTTTTTATTGTAATGCCACCTGATGCTTCTAATTTTACTTTATTTCGCAATTTTTCTTTTTTTAATAGTGTAATGGTATCTCTGATTTGTTTTGGAGAAAAATTATCTAACATAATTATTTTCACACCTTCTTTTGCAGCTAGTATTGCATCTGATTTTTTTTCAACTTCCACTTCAAACTTTTTGTGTTTGCGTTTTGCCTTTTGAATTAGTTTCATCATTGAACCTTCGGCTGCAATGTGATTATCTTTGATCATTACCATCTCATCTAGTGTCATTCTGTGTTTTTCTCCTCCTCCAATCTTTACTGCTTCTTTGTCAAAATATCGCAGTCCTGGAGCAGTCTTTCTAGTCGATAATAGTTTGGTCTTTTTTGGAATCATTTTAACTAAAACATTGGTTTGAGTTGCAATTCCACTCATCCTAGACATTAAATTCAATACAACTCTCTCACAACTAAGAATTGAATCTGCTCTGCCTGAGACAGTCATTATTGTTTGATTTTGAGTAACTTTGACTCCGTCTTTTTTCATTATTTTTACAGTACATCCTTTCATTGCAAAAATTTTCTTTGCATGATTTACTCCTGCAACTATACCTGTATTGCGAGAAATTACTCTCCCAGTAATTTTCTTTTTAGATAGTAGTAGACTAGTGATGTCTTTTTTTCCAATGTCCTCAGCTAGAAATCTTCTTAGTTCTGATTGAACATTAAACTTCAATGTAGATTCTGACTAGTTTAGAATTTTTTAAGTATTTAGAAAATTAGTAATCTCTACGTTTTAAAATATTGTATCTGATTACTTTGCCAAAATAAAACCAAACTGTTGCTCCGATTACTCCGAACCCTGTTGTAAGCAAAATTGCTGTATTGCTCATGTTATCTAAAAATCACACTAATATTAATACTAGATGCCATATTTTCTTCAACGATCTAATTTATGTTACTTTTAATGCGTATTTGCCTTTTGCAGTAATTCCTAATGTCTGTGCAATTTTTGATGTTTCTGGTTGCACAACTAAAACCACACCATTCCAATCTGGTGTCAGATCTGATGATTTACAGACAGGACAAACTTTTCCTGTAGTTACAAACTTGCATTTTCTACAAGCCATTTCTCGTGCCATTTAACTCGCCTTCACTTCAGCTTCTGATTTTTCAGTACCGCTACTTTCGTTACCTGCTTTCTTTATCTCTTCTTCAATCCATTCATCTGCACCTAAGAATGGCTGTCTACAAGTAATACCAATTTTTCCCATTGATGCTGCTTTTCCTAATGATACTGCAGTGATTCTTGCTCTTAATGTAGAACCAACCTTTAGCGTTCTTCCACTTTGATTTGCAATAATCATTCCAGATTTTACATCACTCTTTAGATAATCATCCATAACTTGAGACAAGTGCAACAATGCATCTGTTGGTCCAATTCTTACAAATGCACCAAAGTCTGTAATGTCTACAATCTCTCCTTGAACAATCTCTTGCATCTTTGGATAAAATGTAAGTGCCTCAAACTCTACTTTGTGAAATGTTCCTCCGTCTCCGGCAATCATCTTTCCCATTTCATCTACTTTGGCATCTAAAATCATGATAATGTAACCTAAATCAGCGTTAATCATACTCTCGTACTTTTCTTTGAGAATATTTACTGCTGCCTTTTTCAAAGCAGTACCAAACAAGTTTGGCGGAATTCTCACTACGTCTACTAGGGTCGATATAGAAAACAACTTTGTTGTTTTTTTTGAATTTCAATTTATGAATCTTTGGGTAATCTGAACCTAATTTTTCAAAGTTTTTGTATAATTTTTCAAAATTTAGGAATTTCTACATCTGTTTTACCTATGTATAAATAATGTATTGGGCCATTTTTAGGCAATGGTCGGAATCGATCAAGTTCTTGAGAAACTTAGTACAGTAATAGACCCAGACTTGAACAAAGACATTGTTTCAATGGGCATGATAAAAGATCTTGAACTTACTGACGGTGATCTAAAATTTACTCTCGAGCTTACCACACCAGCCTGTCCATTCAATGTAGAAATTGAAGACGATGTAAGAAAGGCAGTAAGCGAAATTGAAGGCATCAAAAACTTTGACATGAATGTAACTGCCAAAGTCCAAGAAGGTCGTTCTTTAGATGATGATACAGGAATGAAAACTGTCAAAAACATCATCGGTGTTGCAAGCGGAAAAGGAGGAGTAGGAAAATCCACTGTCGCATTAAATCTCGCATTTGCATTATCTCAAACTGGCGCCAAAGTTGGTTTGCTTGATGCAGACATCTACGGACCAAGTATTCCTTTGATGCTTGGAATGAAAGATGGCTACATGGAAGTAGAAGACAACAAATTACAACCTGCTGAATCAAATAATCTCAAAGTCGTATCTTTTGGATTCTTTGCTGAACAATCTCACCAAGCAGCAATCTATAGAGGTCCAATTATTTCTGGTATTTTAAAACAATTTTTAGTTGACACAAACTGGTCTGATTTAGATTATCTTATAGTGGATCTTCCACCAGGAACTGGTGATATTCCTCTTACTCTTGCTCAAACTATTCCAATTACTGGAATTTTAGTAGTTACTACTCCACAAGATGTTGCAAGTAATGTTGCAGTAAAAGCAATTGGAATGTTTGAAAAACTAAATGTTCCATTAATTGGTGTAGTTGAAAACATGAGCCACTTTGTTTGTGGCAAATGTGATGAGAAACACTATATCTTTGGCGAAGGTGGTGCAAAAAAGATTAGTGAAAAATACAACATTCCATTCTTAGGAGAAATTCCACTAAACTCTGGAATTATGTCTGGTTCTGATTTAGGAAAACCAAT
>JAWVZS010000013.1:0-11662 GCA_033722055.1 Nitrosopumilaceae archaeon | reverse complement strand
CTATTCTGGATTAAGTGCAATTGGCCTAACTCCATTTGCAAATGAAGATTCTCGTTCAACAGTAGTTATTGGATTAAATTATCTTGATGGTTTAGAAGACAAGGTATTTCGAAATACTTTAGCAGAAAAGTTTAGAGTATTGGTTGCTGGAGGATTTGGAAATCTCAAAGGCAAAGTATTCCGTGTTGGCTGTATGGGCGAAGTTAATCGTTATCATGTAATGAGAACAATTTCATCTATTTCTTCTACGCTGGCAATGATGGGTTATGATACTGACCCTCAAGAAGGTCTCAAAGTAGCTGAAGAAAAACTAAAAGCTCTATAATCCATGTTAACTTAATATTAGGAAATTCGAGATCCTCCACATTGACTTTTGAAAAAGGCTCACTACTTCTTGTTGATTATACAGCAAAAGTAAAGGATTCTGATGAGGTATTTGATACAACACTAGAAGAAGATGCAAAAAAACACAACATCCACGAGACTGATGTAAAATATCAACCAAAATTAGTCTCAATTGGTGATACTTCTTATCCTGTTCTCAAAGGACTTGATGAGGCCCTTTCTAAAACCAACGCAGGTGAAAAGTTAACAGTTGAAGTGACACCTGACAAAGGATTTGGTGAACGTGATTCTGGCAAAGTACGAATGATCCCAATTAGAAAACTAGGTGAAGATGCAGAAAAAGTTTCAGTAGGTGATACAATTGAAATTGATAACAAACGTGGAATTATCAGATTTATTGGCTCAGGAAGAGTTCAAGTCGATTTTAACCATAGATATGCAGGAAAAACAATAATTTATGATGTAAATGTTGTAAAGTCTCTCGAGTCACCAAATGACAAAGTCGATGCAATTTTAAAAAATAGATTACCTGTTGAAAATTCCACAATCGCATTTCAGCTAAAAGAAAAAGAAGTTGACATTACAATTCCAGAACAAATCTTTAGAGCAGATGGTCTACAAATAATCAAACACTTTACTCAACTTGATCTTTTCAAATTTGTTCCATCTCTTGAAAAAATTAACTTTATTGAGACCTATGAAAATAAACAGGCAAAACAAAAAAAGCCAGAATCTAAGGAAGAAAAGCCTCAGGAAAAGACCCCTGAACAAAAAACAAACTAAATCAAATTACTCTTGTACTTTTAGCTAAATCTAAAGCCCGTTTTTCTGTCATCTCAAATTCTTTTAAAATAGTATATCTTTCTGGTCTTAGTTCTTGAGCAATCATTAATGCATCAATTATTTCATTTTTAGTTATTCCTATTTCTTTTCCAGATGTTGGTGCACCAACTGCTCTTAGAGCTTTGGAAATTTTCTTCCAATCCTCTCCCTGAAGTTTTGCCATCATTATTGATCCTATGCCACATTTTTCACCATGCAATCCCTTCCCAGGTGAAATTTTATCTAATGCATGTGAGAATAGATGTTCTGCACCAGAACATGGTCTACTACTTCCTGCAATACATGAAGCCACACCTGCACTGATTAATGCCTCAACTATTTCTCTTGCATCTAGTCCTTTTTTTGCAAATCTACTTGCACTTTCTGTTACTATTTTTGCACTCATTAAAGCCAAATCTGCAGCATATCTACCATAATATTCTCCAGTTTTTTTATGACCTAACTTCCAATCGTTTACTGCTATAATATTTGCAATTAGATCTCCACAACCGCTTGCAAGAAGTTTTGGTGGTGCTTTTTTGATAATGTCTATGTCTACAAACACGCCAAGTGGAGCTGTTGCTATAATCGAATGTGGTTTGTCACTTTTTACTGAAACAAAAGGACTTGCCATACCATCATGCGATGCTGCTGTGGGTACACTAACAAATGGAATTCCTAGATTAAATGCTATCATTTTTGCTGTATCAACTGAACGACCTCCACCAATACCTGCAACCAGATCACTACTGTCTTTCTTTACCTCTTTTTGGATTTTATCAAGAGAGCTAATTTTGTTATCTTTTGAAATATGCCAAAAATACTTTATTTTTTTTGATTTTAGTGATTTTTCAATTTTATCTTTTAGAATTTTTTTAACATTTGAGCCTGAGATTAGTGATATTTTTTTTGGTTTTTTTAATGATACCAAGAACTCTCCAAATTCGGAAATATTTTTTTCACCAACGACAATCAGTCGTGGTAATTCCATGGTATGAGATTGCATGCGATCATGCCTCGTTGTCATTATTTATCATTTCAACGATCAAAAAGTTATTTAAAAGGGTGTAATGCCATTTAGGATAACTCTATAGGTGTATTTTTTGTCGAACAACGTTGAAGAAAAAATTCTGCATGGAACAACCACAGTAGGTATACGGGCCAAAGACGGTGTAGTATTATGTGCAGATATGAGAGCAAGTGCAGGTTACTTTATTGCAAATAATAACACCATGAAGATCCAACAACTTGACCTTCATGCTGGATTAACTTTGGCAGGAGGGGTTGCAGATGCTCAAAATATTACTGATATTTTGCGTTATCATGCTAGTCTTCATAGAATTCAAAAACAAGAACCTATTCCTATACACTCACTTACAAGACTGACTTCATTGATTTTTCATCAGAATAGAGGATATCCATTCATAGCAGATATTCTTGTTGGTGGATACGATAATGATGGCCCTGCATTGTTTAACATAGACATGTTTGGATCCGTTGAAAAGAAGTCTTATGTAACAACTGGTAGTGGTTCTCCAGTAGCATATGGTCTTTTAGAAGAAGAATATCGAGAAGATCTTAGTGTAGAAGAGGCAAAAAAAATTGCCTTAAGAGCAGTAAAAGCTGCAATTGTCAGAAACATTGGAACTGGTGACGGAATCAATGTAGCAATCATAGACAAAGATGGATTCCGTCTATTAACTGATGAACAAAAGAAAGCTATCATCGAACTTTAGTGATTTAATGCAAAGAAAACAGCAACAAAAAGAAATACCTTCTAGCCAAAATGTAATGGCAACCATACTGCAAAGTATTCCTAAAGAAGCTAATGTTACAAAAATTGAGTATGAAGGACCTAGAATTGCTCTTTATACTAATAGCCCAAAATATTTGATGGAAAACAACGAAACAATATCCAATCTTGTTAATGTAATTAAAAAAAGAATAGTTGTACGAACAGATGAATCCATACGAAAATCAGAAGAAGATGCAAAAAAAATTCTAACTCAAAGTATTCCTGAAGATGCTGATTTACAGGGAACATTTTTTGATACTGCAACTGGAGAAGTGTCTGTTGAAGTAAAACGGCCTTGGCTTCTTCAAAAAAATGCTAAAGACTTCAATCATGCTGAAGTTACTGAAAAAATAGGATGGAAATTACGTATACGAAAGGCAACAACTATTCCATCCAGTACAATTCAAACAATAAACTATAATCTCAAAGTATCGGCCTCAGAAAGAAGTAAACAACTCCGACAAATCGGCGATGAGATTTTTAGACCAAAACTTGCACAAAAATCTGAAGTTTCCTTACTTACATTGGGAGGATTTGGACAAGTAGGACGTTCTTGTATGCTTTTGACCACATCTGAAAGTAAAATTCTGATTGATTGTGGGGTAAATCCAGGTGCTAGAACACCTAGTGAAGCTTTTCCACGATTAGATTGGGCCAATATCACTTTAGATGATTTAGATGCTGTAGTTATCGGACATGCACATTTGGATCACACTGGATTCCTTCCTGTTTTATGTAAATATGGATACAAAGGACCAATCTACTGTACTGAACCAACCTTACCTATGATGAACTTAATTCAACTTGATGCTATCAAAGTTGCAGCAGCTCAAGGAAAACCACCATTATACGCAGAAAGAGACGTTAAACAAATTATGAAACAAGCAATAACACTTCCATATGGAACTGTAACTGATATTTCCCCTGACATTAAATTAGTTTTAGCCAATGCCGGTCATATTCTGGGCTCTGCTTTATGTCATTTTCATATAGGAAATGGCGACCATAATTTTGTTTATTCTGGCGACATTAAATTTGGAAAAAGCATACTGTTTGAAGCAGCACACTGGAATTTTCCACGTGTTGAAACTTTACTTATTGAGAGTACATACGGACTAAAAGAAGACATTCAACCATCACGACAAGAAGTCGAATCTGCTTTCATTAATGCAGTAAATAATACACTTGCAGATGGTGGCAAAGTTCTCATACCAATTCCTGCAGTAGGTCGTGCACAGGAAATTATGATGGTAATTGATCATTATATGAAATCAGGAGAAATGATTGAGGCTCCAGTATTTACAGAAGGAATGATTTCTGAGGCCTCTGCTATTCATGAAGCATATCCAGAATACCTTGCTAGAGAACTAAGACAAAAAATTCTAGAAACTGATGATAACCCATTTGACTCTGAATACTTTACAAATGTAGAACATGCTGATGCAAGAGAAGAACCTCTAAGAGAAGACTCACCATGTATTATTCTAGCAACCTCTGGTATGCTGGAAGGAGGCCCTGTACTAGAATATTTCAAAAATATTGCACCTGATAAAAAGAACAAAATTCTGTTTGTTTCATATCAGGTCAATGGAACATTAGGAAGACGTGTACTTGATGGATCAAAACAAGTTTCTCTATTGGGTAAAGAAGGAAAAGTCGAAGTTGTCAACATTAATGCAAATATAGAGAAATTAGATGGTTTTAGTGGACATAGTGATTATAATCAATTAATGGCATTTGTTCAAAGACTGCGACCAAAACTTCGACGAGTATTAGTTAATCACGGTGAAAGGAAAAAATCTGAAAATCTCTCAATGAATATAAGACGAATGTATAGAGTTTCGTCACACTATCCACAAGTTCAAGAAGCAATAAAATTATTTTAGATCATATTCTGGTTTCCAGATCTTGATATTTGCAGGAGCTACAATTATTCTTTCTTCACCTAGTCTTGCAATTTCTGCATTTTCTGTTTTTGCAATAGAGTACAACTCTTCAACTACTTTACGAAGTTGATCTACATCTTTTTGTGCAAGCGGAGTTACTCTCAAAATCAGAATCATATTTTTTTTAATGTCCTCTTTAATGGAGTGTACATCACTTGGATCACGAATAGTGATTGCCTTAAGATAGGTGTTATTTTCCTGCTTTTGCATCTTCAAAAAAATTAAAATCTACTCCTTCAAAAACTCTTTGTTAATTTTATCAAGAGTTGAAAAAAATCCACGCCTAAATTCTGATTTTTATGTAATCCTCTTCTTTTGCCGATTCTACAAAAATTTCTTGGTTCGAATCATTTTTTATTACTTTCACATAATTTTTCTCAGCTTTAGGAGAATCAGAATATCTTAATGTTATTGATGCAGCTAGTTGTAGATACTCATTTGCTGTACTGCCTCTAAGAATTGATGTGGGTCCAACATAATCTCTTGTTTCAAGAAGTATGTCTTCAGGTAATGCAAGCGCCTGAATCATTTCATTTTCTTCCTTATTTCTTCCCACAACAAGTTTTGTTTTTTCATCTAATCTATGATGTCTTCCAATTTTTAACAAATCTATATCGTTTGTAGTTGGAGTTTCAATATGTTCAAACAAATCTTTTGCTCGTAATCCAAATGCAGGATCAGTTAACAAGCATCCTCCACCAGCATTAGGAGGATTTTCTATACCAAATTCTCTTGCCATATCTAATTGTGCTCTTCTAGTTCTACCACGAATCATTCCAAGATCTTCTCGTTTGATTAGACCATCTTTTTCAGGATCTGTTTTTGGTAATAATCTGCCAGACAATGGTCGAACTATCTTCCCTTCTAATTCTGACTCTTTTTCAATTGTTTTTAATGCTTGTTTGTGTTGGCTCATTGGTCTTTGACCTAAAACTTCACCAGAAATTATAAAATCTGCACCTATCTCTTCCATGTGTTTTTTTGCTGCATCAAACATCATCGATCTGCAATCTACACAAGGGTTGAACCCTGCACCACGTCCATATTTTGGGTGCTTTAACATTTCGATATATTCATCACCAAGATATACTGTTTTTAGATTAACATTTAGATCATCTGCCCTCTCTCTAATTTCGAATCCACAACCTCGTCCACAATCAAAATCACAAAATGGTGTTTTGATAGCAACTGCAGATACTTCAAATCCTTGTTTTTGCATCATTTTTACAGCTAATTGACTATCTAATCCTCCAGACAGTAAAGCCACTACCTTTCTCTTCTTCTCTTCCATCACCAAAATCTCCTTTAGGTGATATACAAATCTTGCATCATACATAAATTTACAATAATAGGTTTGGAATCTATGAAACAAAGAAGAAAAAACCTACTAAAATTTACTAAAAAAATTGATTGTGATACTCTAGTCACTTTTGAGCCTGAAAATTTGTTTTACATGACAGGTTTTTGGGGTGAGGCAATTGGAGTACTTGAAAAAAACGGTAAAACTTCCATTATTTCCCCTGAATTAGAAGTAGGCAGAGCTGAAGAAGAATCTGTAGACTGTGAAATAATAAAATCAGAAAGGGGCACAGGACTTGTCTCAACTTTGGTAAACAAAGTAAAGAATTACCGTGTCTGTACTGACTGTCAAAATTATTCTATGATGCAATCTCTCAAAAAATCTATACCAAAAATCATACCATCTACTGATCCATTCAATAATTCTAGAGAAATCAAAGATGACAGTGAAATAAAACTACTGAAAAAAGGCTCTCAAATAATAGATGAAATGTTTGATTTGTGTACTAAAAAAATGAAAATAGGTCAGAAAGAATCTGAACTTCAAGCTATATTGATGTCATATGCAATTCAACAAGAAATGTTTGATACTGGATACAAATCAACTTTGAATCCATTAATAATTGCAGGCGGCCCAAATGGCGCACTACCTCATGCACAAGTAACCAATAGAAAATTTAGAAAAGGTGATCTGGTAGTAGTAGATCTTACATTAAGGTACAAGGGATATGTATCTGATTCAACTAGAACATTTGCAATTGGCAATGCTTCATCTAAACAAAAAGAAGTATATGAAATTGTAAAAGAATCACAAAAACTCGGCTTAAAATCTGTAAAACCAAATGTTGATTGTAAATCAGTTGATCTTGCTTGCAGAAAATATATTGATAGAAAAAATTACGGAGAGTTTTTTATCCATTCAACAGGACACGGAATCGGTTTAGATGTTCATGAACTCCCTACAATCTCTCATAAAAGCAAAACCAAACTTAAACAAAACATGGCAATTACTGTTGAACCTGGAATTTACATTCCTAATAAATTCGGAGTAAGAATTGAAGACTCGCTAATTGTTAAAGATAAGCCAATTATTATGCATAAATTTCCAAAAGAACTAATCATTGTTTGAGTTTTAATCGTAAAATTCGACTAGATCAATAATATGTTTTGATGGTGAATCATTGCCAGAAATATCTACTGTGTTGGGATTTACATTCCAACTGTAGTTTATTTCTCCTTTATGTGATTCAAAATTAAAAAGAATCTGATATACCTGCGAATCAATTTCTGTAATAGTTATTCCCACACTAGTTTTCTTATTATCGTAAATTTGTTCATCAGGATATTCTTCTTTAATTTTATTATCAATTGCTTCAATCACGCTTAGGCCTTTTTCATTAGTTCCTTTATAGTACATTAATGTGTCAAGAATTTGTTTTTCTTTTTCTGTAAAATCTTCTGGAAACGTATCTTCTAATTCACTTTGAGTTAACATTGGAACAATAAATACAATGAATAATGCAATAATTCCTAAATAGATAGGTGCTCTTTTTTTTACAAATTTTTTGAATGGAGATTCAGTAGGTTTTTCTTTTTTCTTTGAATCCTTTCCCATTGTTATTCATTTTTTGCAGTTAAAATTAAAACTTCCCAAGGAAATTCTATTTTTTCATTTCTTTTTGTGAAAGGTTTTGTGTTTTCTTTAATCAATTCTCTAAGTTGTCTTTTTTCAGATTTTTCAAGTGAATCTAGTTTAATTTTTAATGGTTTTGGTATGTATTGTAAATAATTTTTCCAATAATCTTCAAATTTTCCAGGTGAATATTTGAATACAAAATCTTTCACTATGATATTAGAAAATCCAGCCTTTTTCACTTCCTGTTTTAATGCATTCTTGGTACTATAACGATCTAATGCAGGAGCTCCTGGCAAAATATAATCTGGTATGAATTGAGTTACGGCATTTAATGTACTTGTAAAAAACGGAACATTATTGCCATGTACTGATACTCCTAACTTTCCTGATTTTACAAGATATTTTTTCATGTTTTTTAGAGCAGTTAATGCCTTTGGAAAAAAGAATAAAGCGTACTGACACGTTATAATATTGAATTTTCCATTAAATGAGAATTTTTCAGCATCCATATTTATGAAAAGTAAATTTGTACTTTTTTTATTTGATTTTTTAGCAAGTTTTAATGCAGTAATTGAGGTATCAGCACCTACTACTAATCCTGTACCTCTAACTTTTGGAATTAATTTTTTAGTTACAGCGCCTGTACCACATGCTATATCTAATACTCTGTCTCCTTTTTTTGGATGAATTAACTGAATTAACTTATCTGTGCTCTGAAATGGACCTAATTTTGTACTTGCCCATCGTTTGTGATATCTTGGTGCAACTTCATTCCAAATTGTTATGTTTCTTTTTTTAAATTCTACCGAACTAACTTTTTTCAACTTTATCTTCCTATGTGGCTTCGTTTATTTTTCTACCCGTTTCATGGAAATATCTTTGTTCAATTTCTTTAATTTTTTTAGATAGTTTAAAACTGTCTGCGTATTTTTTCTTTTGTTTCTCTTTTATTTCCATATATTCTGAAACTAATCTTTTTAGTTCAGAATTTTTCATTTCAGTCTTTTTTCAATTTCTTTTCTAATAAATTTGACAATTTTCTCTTTTTTCTTTCTACCTGATGATACTGATTTTTTTGAATCCACAATCATTATTTCATTATATTCTGTATTTTTTTGATATTTTCTTCCAATATCGTTTGCTACTATAAGATCTGCATTTGATTCTTTGAGTTTTTGCCTAGCTGATTTGATAAGATCTTTTTTTGATATGTCTGATTCTGCCTTGAAACCTACCAGAAAGGTATTTTTTTGAGAATTTTTAATAATGTTAATTATTTTTGGACTTTTTCTTAGATTAATCGTTAAGGATTCTTTGGTACTTTTTATCTTGTTTTTGCTGGTATTTTTAGGCGTAAAATCAGATACAGCGGCTGCCATTATCACAACATCGTATTTTTTCTTTAGTTCTTTTTTTACTACACTTAACATATCTTTGCTTGTCTTTACGTTGATTATTCTGGCACCTTTTGGTGGTTTTTCAGTTCCTGGTCCATACACCATTGTTATTTTTGCTCCTCTTGAAATTAATTCTGAAGCTAAGAGAACACCTGTTCTTCCTGAACTAATGTTTGTAATTATTCTTACTGGATCAATTGGTTCGATAGTAGGGCCTGCAGTAATTAGGATTTTTTTATTTTGTAAAATAGGTGATATTCCAAAATGTTTAAGGACAAATTCTAATACTTCTTCAGGTTCTGGTGCTTTAGCCTTACCTTCAACTAATTGAGGAGATAGAAATTTTATTTTATTTTCTAGAAATGATATGTTTTTTTTAACAGCTGCATTTTCGTACATTGACTCATGCATTGCAAGACACATTAGAATTGGAATCTTTGATCCAAAACCTACAGTCAGTGTAGTAGATATTGGAGTATCATCTATTCCATTTGCAAGTTTTCCTAATGTATTTGCAGTAGCTGGGTATACAATAATTAGATCAGACTTTTTGTAATCAGCTAACCTGACATGTTCCAACTCACCCGTTAGTTTAGTTATAACTTCATTTCCGGTAGCCCATTTGAAATAATCTGGTTGAATTAATTTTGTTACTGCATTACTTGCAACACATGAAACATCTGCTCCATGTCTCATTAATAATCTGGCTAATTCTATTGCTTTGTATGCTGCAACACTTCCTGCTACACAAAGAACAATTTTTTTGCCTGAAAGCTCAGTGCCATAAGAGCTAACAATATCTAGTGATGGGTGATCTTTTTTGAATTTTTTAGTTACCAATTTCTTCTCTTAGTTTTTTAAGTTCATTTTCTTCCATTGAAAAGCTATTCTCTGAACTAGGAAATGAGCCTGATTCTATATCATTTTTGTACTCTTTTACTGCCTTTTCAATCTCTTCAGATAGATTCATGTATCTTTTTACAAATTTAGGTTTGATTTTATCATACATGCCCAATAGATCTTGTACTACCAAAACCTGTCCATCACACCATGCTCCTGAACCGATACCAATAGTTGGAACCTTTACTGTATCAGAAATTATTTTTGCAACATCTTGTGTGACCATCTCTAGTACTATACTAAATACACCTGCTTGTTCCAAAGCTTTTGCATCTTCAATTAGTTTCATAGCTGATTCTTTTGTTTTTCCTTGTACTTTGTATCCATCTGAAAGCATTGTAGTTTGTGGCTGTAATCCAATATGTCCCATTACAGGAATTCCAATTTCTACTATTGATGAGATTGTTTCTACCATGGGTAATCCTCCTTCTAGCTTTACTGCATCTGCACCTGCTTTGATTAGTCTACCTGAGTTTTCAATTGCTGATTCAAAACTTGCTTGATAGGACATGAATGGCAAATCTGCTACCACAACAGAATTATTTCTAGCTCTTGATACCGACTCTGTAAACATACACATTTGTTCCATTGTTACAGGTATGGTATTATCATATCCTAACATAACCATGCCAGCACTATCACCTACTAACATTATGTCAATTCCTGCTTTGTCACATAATGATGCAATTGTATAATCATAGCTTGTAATTACAGAAATTTTCTTGTCATTATTTTTCATCCTTACTATGTCTTGAACTGTTTTATGCAATTTTTGCACCTCTTGATAAATTATTTTTAATTTGAAGAATACTATCTGCCAAGTTTTTCTTATTATTAAAACCTCTTAATGTTTTTTCTAAAATATTGCTATTTTTTTTTGATAGTTTTTCACACTGTTCAATTAGCATTTCAATACTTCTTACTATGTTGTCTACTATTGTTATGTTGGCTGTTTGAGCGGTTCTAGACAATGGGTTCAAATCAAACGTAATGACCTTCTTTCCTGCCTTTCTTAGTGCTTTTGTTCTATCTCCATCTTCTAATGGAACTAGTACAACATCGGCAGAAAAAATCCCATCTTTGTCTACTCTTCTTCGAGCAGAATCTGTGCCTGATAGGATTTTTGATGATGATTTTTTTGTACCTAGAATTTCTTTTGCTCCATATTTTTTTAATGTATTAACAATTCTTCGTTTTCTTGCCTCATTGGAATAAAACAAATTTACTTCAATTTTGGCATTTGACGCTTTAGCTAATCTTACAATTTCTTTGGGACATAAAGATACTACATTACCATTAATAGAAATAACAGGCTTATGAGCTAAGATTAATTGGGCAGCAGCTGCTCTAATTGCTTTTTTTGCAGCAAGTCCTGTTTTCTCTCCCAATAAATAATCAAATGCTTCTCCTCTTCCATGAGCAAGTAATCCTTCCTTTGCAACAAGACCATTATCAAATCCTGAAACTAGATTTTCTCGAATCAACAGAGACTTTGCTCTTGGATGTGATTTTGGAATTAAAT
>JAWVZS010000012.1:0-12009 GCA_033722055.1 Nitrosopumilaceae archaeon | reverse complement strand
GATGATAAACATCATAACTATACCGTAGATAGCGATTGATTCAACCATACCTACGAAGATGAATACTTTTGACTGTAATGCTGGATTTTCACTAATTACTGCAAGACCTGCTGCACCTACTTGACCTAAACCGATACCTGCGCCAAATGCTGCAAGACCGAAAGCCAAACCGGCACCTAGAATCTTTAGTGAATCGGAACTTCCTGCTGCACCATCTTCTTGTGCATATGCAATTCCAGTAAAACTTGAAGCTGAAATTACCACTGCTGCCAAAAGTGCCAAGACGATAGGTTTCATTTACGAATTTGCCTCGTTTCGTTCCATATTTAAATCATGATATGATTTGACATTAAATTCGATCCAAGGTTTTTTTCTTGAATGAATTTAGATCGTCTTTAATGGAATCAGAAAATTTTTGGTGATCTTGTTCCAATGATTTTTTTGAATCTTCAACAAATTTTTTAATTTCTTCTTTTGCCATTTTACTTTCTTTTCTCCATGACTTCCTTTAGTTTTTTTAACTTTGCGAATTCTTCTCTTTCTCGTTCCTCCAACGTAGCAAGAATAAATCTAACTCTCTGCTGATATTGAGGAATAATCACGTTTTCAAGTGCATTGAGAAGCTTTTGTGTTTTTTCAAGTGCTTTAGCTAAACTGAAAATAGAATTCTCGTATTCTGCTGCCTTGCAAATTTTGGGCAATAAGACTTTGATTTGTTTTGCAGCTCTATCTATTGATGAGTTAGTATCTGCAAATCCATATGGCATTTTGTTTGTGTCCTTTTCAGTCACAGACAATGCCGGGATTTTTACATCAACTACCCTTTTTACATCAACAGCAACTTCCATGACCGGTGGCGTAGATTCAGCCACAGAGTCAACGGTACTACTGCCTAATGCAAGATAGGCCTCATTAACAGATTTGTAAATATCTTGTAATGGATCCCAAATACCACCTCTAGCCTTTGATGCCTCTTCAATCATTTCTTCAATGTTTTTCAAAAGAACTTTACGTTTGTCATCTAAGATTTTTTGTACCATCTTAGCGACTTGGCTAGATTTTTTGTATCTGATAAGTTCGATTTTTGTTGCAGCTTCGTATTTTCCAAAAGACATGTAGTTATCTTTCCTGGTATTATTGTTCTACGTATTTGTCCTTGACTTTGGTTAATTCGTTCTTTGGGAGATTTGAAACTACTTTCCATAACAATTTTAGAGTTTCATCAAGATTTCGATTCTCATCGATGTCTTGTGATAGAAATTCTTTTTCAAATACGTCACCTACATTCATGTATTTGAGGTCAATTTCTGTAAGTCCTGCTTTTCCTACAATTCCAGCTAAGGCTCTTACTTCTTGTGCTCTAGAATAAGCATCATAGTTTTGATTAGATATTTCACCATGATCTGCTCTTGTTTGTCCTTCTCCAATTCCGTCTTTCATTAATCTAGAAAGACTCATCAAAATATTGACAGGTGGATAAACTCCCTGTCTGAAAAGATCTCTACCAAGAACGATTTGTCCTTCTGTGATATATCCTGTAAGATCTGGAATTGGGTGAGTAATATCATCAGATGGCATTGACAAAATTGGAACTTGTGTTACACTTCCAGTTTTACCAACAAGTTTTCCTGCTCTTTCATAAATTGTAGACAAGTCAGTGTAAAGATAACCAGGATATCCTTTTCTTCCTGGCACTTCTTCTCTTGCTGCACTGATTTCTCTTAATGCTTCAGCATAGTTTGTCATATCAGTTAGAATTACCAAAACATGATAGCCAAGATCAAATGCAAGATATTCTGCAACAGTTAAAGCAACACGAGGAGTAATGATTCGTTCAATAGCAGGATCATCTGCTAAGTTTAAGAAAAGAACACTTCTTTTTAGTGCGCCTGATTCTTCTAAACTTCGTTTGAAATATTCTGCTTCACTGTATTGCACACCAATTGCTGCAAAAACTACTGCAAATTCTTCTTCTGTTCCAATAACATTTGCCTGTCTTGCAATTTGTGCTGCAAGTATGTTGTGAGACATACCAGAGCCAGAAAAGATAGGGAGTTTTTGTCCTCTAACTAGTGTAATCATGCCATCAATTACTGAAACGCCTGTCTGAATGAAGTCTTTAGGATATTCCCTTTGTTCTGGATTCATTGGCTCACCATTAATGTCAATGAATCTGTCAGCTATTGGATCAGGAAGTCCATCTTTTGGTCTGCCTAATCCATCGAATACTCTTCCAAGTACTTCTTTGGATACTGGCATTTCCATAACTTTACCTACAAATTTAGCATTAGTTCCAGAAACAGATAATCCAGTAGTTCCTTCGAAAACCTGAACTATTGCTTTTCCATTTCCAACTTCTAAAACTTTACCTAGTCTTCTTTCTCCTTCACTGGTTTCAACTTCAACTAACTCATCAAATGCAGCATTTTCTACATCATCTACAATTACTAGAGGTCCTTTAATTTCTGCAATTTTGCTGTATTGAACTCCGCCTTCTGTTGTCAATTTCTAACTTTTACTCCTGTAATACTTTTGAATTGTTCTTCCATTTCGCTGCTTAAGGATTCAAGCTTTGGCATCTCATCGTCTTTAATTTCCATTCTTGCCTTAAGCAATGTTCCGATTATAGACAATGCACGGATATCAGAAAGACTTGCTCCTTCTTTGATTGCTTGTTGACCTTTCTTGTAGAATTCAACTAGTAATTTCAAAAGTTTGTATTGTTTTTCTGGGCTGCAATAAGTATCAACATCATCAAATGAGTTTTGCTGTAATATTCCAATTTTTATCATCCTTGCTACTTCAAGAATTAATTTTTCTTCATCAGGTAATGCTTCTGGACCTAAGAGACGAACGATTTCTTTCAGTGTATCTTCTCTTTGCAAAACACCATAAGCTTCACTTCTAAGTGAAAGCCAATCATCACTAATGTTTTCAGTCCACCATTTTGCAATATCTGCAAGATAACCAGAATAGCTATTCATCCAGTTAATGGAAGGATAGTGTCTTGAATATGCTAGCTTGGCATCTAAAGCCCAAAATGTTTTGATGAATCTCATAGTATGAGTAGTTACTGGTTCAGTAAAGTCACCACCTGATGGTGATACTGCACCTACTAAGGTTACTGAACCATCACGATCAGGAGTTCCTTGGGCCTTTACACGACCTGCTCTTTCATAAAATTCTGCTAATCTTGATGCAAGATAAGATGGGTAACCTTCCTCTGCTGGCATTTCTTCTAATCTTCCACTCATTTCTCTGAGTGCTTCAGCCCATCTACTTGTGGAGTCTGCTACTAAAACTACGTCCTTGCCCATGTCACGATAGTATTCAGCAATTGTTACACCTGTGTAGATACTTGCTTCTCTTGCAGCTACTGGCATGTTACTTGTGTTTGCCACAAGGACAGTTCTATCCATGAGAGGTTTGTTAGTTCTAGGATCTTTGAGATGAGGAAATTCAACTAGTACTTCTGTCATCTCATTTCCTCTTTCACCACAACCAATGTAAACAACAACTTGAGAATCTGCCCATTTTGCAATTTGGTGCAATGTTACTGTCTTTCCAGTTCCAAATGCTCCTGGAATAGAACCTGTACCTCCTTTTGCGATTGGGAAGAATGTGTCGATAACACGTTGACCGGTTAACAACGGAATAGTTGGATCATATCTACTTGTGTATGGACGGGGTTTTCGAACAGGCCATCTATGATACATTTTGATTGGAGTATTCTTTCCATCTTTTTCAGTAGTAGCAATTTCGGTTTCTAAGTCATAATCGCCTTCACTTACAATGTTAGTTATCTTTCCACCCGGATGATCTGGTGGAACCATTATAGAATGATCAATAAGGTCAGTTTCCTGAACTGTTCCAATAATATTTCCAGGAGAAACCTCATCGCCAACACTTACTTTTGGAACAAAATGATATTTTTTAGTCATATCAACCGGAGTTGTTGTAATTCCTCTTCCGATAAACGAGCCAGATGCTTTGGATAGTTCTTTTAATGGTCTTTGAATTCCGTCATAAATTTGGCCTATGATTCCAGGGCCTAACAAAACACTCAGTGGGTTACCTGTACCAATCACAGGTTCACCAGGCTTTAGACCACTTGTGGATTCGTAAACCTGAATAAATGCTACATCACCAGTAAGTCGAATTACTTCGCCAATTAATTTGGCATCTCCAACAATGACTGTTTCATACATCTTTGCTGAGGCCATACCATTAGCTTTAACAGCTGGACCGCTAACCCATACAATTTTTCCTTCTGCTGCCATATCTAATTCCCTACTCCGAATTTAGCTGCGATTTCTTTCCTAATTAAAGGCTTCAATCTTTGAACTCTAGCATCAATAGTATTATCAAAAGTCATGGTCCCATCTTTTGACTTTACTTTTACACCACCAAGACAATCAATGGTATCGGTTAGTTGTGCACCTGGAAATTCCGATAATGCAGATTGAACAACTTCTTTGTCTTTAGAATTAGTTAAAATTTGAACTTCGGTGGTTCCTAGGATTTTTGTTGCTTCTTTTAACATAGACTTGATTAAATTAGAATAATCACCACTGCGATCAGCATCTGAAATTTGGTTCAATGCCTTAGAAAAGACCTTATCTACAGATTCTTCAACTAGCATTAGTTGTTTATTTCTGGCCTCTAAATCAGAGCTTCCAACTACTTGTTTTTCTATTTTATCTGCCTCTTTTCTGCCGTCAGAAATTATTTTGTCATACTCTTGTTCAAGATTTGGAAGTGCATCATCTAATGTTTTTTTTGCCTCTGATAAGGAATTATCAAGATTTGAGAGGATTTCTTTCTCTGTTTGGCCAAGAATTTTGTCAATAGTGCGTTCTAATGCAGAATCAGATGCCAATGGTGGCCGTTCACCTATAATGGATTTTAATGTTTGGGAACTTTGATGGAATTCAGAAAGATATTAAAATCTAAGAAAAGTCCAACGAAGTGTCTTGGTTGTTGCCGATCTAAAAATTGGAACTGTAATTTTACCAAGAAGCGAGTCTCCACAAGCAATTTCTCGACTTACTGAATTTGAATGGTTTCACAAAGTAGATACAGAAAATGACTTGGTCACACCCGAAATTGATGATATACTACTAGAGGCTCAAAAAACCTATCAAGAAATAGACGATGTAGTAAAAGGTCTAGGAATTCCACCTACTGTTGGAATACTAGAGATTCTCTTCAAAGGCACGGTTATCAAGAAAAAAGATTATGAAATTGATGAAATTGAGAATTTGGTAAATGATCTCAAACAAAGAGCACCATCAATAATTGATGAGCCAGCAAAATTATTGCAAGAAAATGCAGACACCAAACGTTCATTGGAAGAATATCGTTCCCTTAAGGAAACACTAGATGTAGTAAAGAAGTTAAACATGGATTTATCCGGTTTTGGTTTAATGAAATATTTTTACACAAATCTTTTTGTTATAAACTCTGAAGATTATGATGAGATTAGTCGTTCGTTAGAAGGAATTACATTTTACAAATATGATTTAGAAAGTAAAGAAAAGGCAGCACTATTAGTTATTTCAAGTATTGAAGAATCTGAAAAAGTTCTCAAAGTACTTAGAGGATTCAACGCTAATGTATTTACAATTCCTGAGGGACTTCCACAGATTCCAAGTGAGGCATATAGTTTAGCTGAATCAAAAATAAAAGAACTCAATGAGAAAAAAGGAGAAATTGAAAAACAATTAGCAAAAATGCAAAAGAGTCTACGTAGAGATATTTTATCACTTCACGAACAAGCACAAGTTGCCAAAGATGTTTTAGAGACTTTGAGAAAACCAGGAGGAACAAAACACTTTGCAGTTATCCAAGGATTCATTCCAAAAAGAATGGAGTCAGATTTCAAAAAAGCGACAAAACAATGGACATCAGTTGTAGAAGACGTTACTGATCCTAATTTGGAAGACAAAGTCCCCACATTATTTGAGAACAAGAGGTTTGTTAGAACCTTTGAAGTTATTACTGAAAGTCAAGGTATTCCAAAGAAAAACGAAGAAGATCCAACTCCAATGATTGCTATGATGTGGCCAGTATTCTATGGAATAATGTTTGCAGATTTAGGTCATGGTCTATTATTGATGGGAATGGGTCTTTTATTCAAGGTCAAAGGACAAGGAAACTTATCAAGATGGGGTATGTTAATTGCAATCTCCGGAGCTGCAGCAGCTATTGCAGGAGTTGGTACAGGTGAGATGTTTGGTTATCATATTGATCACTTAACACCGTTTGAAAGTTTATTAGAAAAAGGAGGTCCGCTTCATTCCGTTAGTTGGATAGTGGGAATACTCAGTGTAGCAGAATTAACGTTTGAACAAGTAATTGATATTTTGAAAGTATCATTGTTCCTTGGAATTATTCATTTGGTATGGGCAATGATTCTAAGAATTAAACGCCAAATAAGACAAGGTCAGAAATTTGTTGCATTTATGGAATCAGTTCCAAATATCACACTTTATGGTGGAATTGTAGTTATCATGATGTGTGCAATTGGTTCGCAATATGATGTAATGAACATGTATTCCAAAGTTCATGATGAAGTAGTACCTTGGGTAACAGTTTTCTTAGGAGAATGGGCTACAGTTTGGATTGTAACTAGAATTGCAGTAGTAATTGTAATAGCTTCAATGGCAATGATGATGATTGGCGGAATAATGCATGCAAAGAGACATCCAGATGAAGGAGGAAGTGCAGCTAACGTAGTAATGGAAGTATTTCTAGGAAAGACAGTAGAAAGTCTTGCCCATACAATTAGTTATGCACGACTTGGAATCATGTTACTGGTACATGCCGCATTATTATTGACAGTAAACAATGCATACACAGAACTTGGTGGTTCTGCATCTGTAGGTGCATGGGCCATGATAATTGGTGGCAACTTGGGAATCATGATGATTGAGGGATTAATTGTATACATACAGTCACTCAGGTTGCACCTTTACGAATTTTTCACAAAATGGTATGATGGAGGTGCTGAACCATTCAGAGCTATCAGACCAGAATTAATCTACAATCAGTTCAAGTGGAAAAATTAGAGATTAGCAAAGAAATTATTTTTCCTTTGCTTTGTCGTGTCCTTTTTTGGCAGCATCCTTTGCACTATCATATCCTTTAGTGCCAAGTTCAGCTCCTTTTTCAACACCTTTCTTACCTAGGTCTGCACCTTTTTCTACTCCCTTTTCAGCAGTATCTTTGAGTTTCTTCAGAAATCCCATAAAATTAACTAGCATAAATCATAGAAAAAGGATTTGGAATTTTGAATTATTTTGAAACAGGAAGTTCTGGTTTGTTGCCCCATTCTCCCCAAGAGCCTAGATAGACTCTGACGTTCTTGTAGCCTAATTTTTTTAGTGCCAAAAAAGAATTAGCTGCTCTGTAAGCGCCCTGACAATAAGTTACGATTTCAGAATCTTTAGGAAAGTTGTAGAGTTTGGAAAGTTCATTATTTGATTTGAATGTACCGTCTTCAGATAGATTTTGTGTCCAATCAATGTTTATGGCATTTGGTATATGACCTGCTTTTGCTGCACGTATTATACTTCCATCATATTCACCAGAAGATCTAGAATCTACAATTTTGATAGAATCTAGTTTTTCTTTTAATTCCTCAAAACCAATAATTAATTCAGAGTTAGGTTTTCCTGAAAATTTTGATGGTTGAAATGGATTTGGTTTTGTTTCTATTGGAAAGTTTTCTTTTTTCCACTTTGTAAAACCACCATCTAAGATGGATACATCTGGATGTGAATAATACATCAGCATCCATACTCCTCGTGCTGCTAGCATGCCAGATGAATCATCATAGAAAACTATCTTTTTTTCTGGATTTATCCCAACAAAAGAAAACAAAGTTTCTGTTTGGGTATTAAAATTTTCAATGCCATGTTTGCTTGTATCAATCCAATGAAAGGCAAATAAATCAAGATTAACAGAACCGGGAATATGTCCCTCAGAATAATCCTTGAATGAACGAGTATCAATTATTATTAGATCTTTGTTGTTTAATTGAGATTTCAATTCGTTTGTTGAAATTATCATGAAATGAAAAAATTGTTACTGTAAATTAATCGTTGTATTTTAGAATAAAGAAAAGGAAAGAAAAAGGAATTTTTCTATTCGTTGACGTATGCTCTTTCTCCGTGTTGTGCGAGATCTAATCCAATCTCTTCTTCTTTTGGAGTAACTCTTATTCCGCCTGGCCAAACAACATCCATTACTTTGAGTATGACAACGGTTACACCGAATGCATATCCAATGGATATTGCTGCACCGATGATGCTGATTGCTTGTTGTTCCATACCCTCTGGTGTTCCAGTCCATGCACCAATACCGTCACCGGTATCCCAGATGTGTGGACTAGCTAGTGTACCAGTCAAGATTGCACCTGTAAGACCACCCATTCCGTGTACTCCCCATACATCGAGTGCGTCGTCCCATTTGCGTGCGTTCTTTAATGCTACACAACCATAACAGATGGTTCCTGCTGCGATACCCATGATAATAGCTGCCATTGGTCCTACCCAACCTGAAGCTGGAGTAATTGTAACCAATCCTGCTACTGCACCGGTTGCAGCTCCGATGATACTTGGTTTGCCTGTATGAGCCCAAGACATCAATACCCAAGTAACTGCGGCCATACCTGTTGCAATGTTAGTTACTACCCAAGCACTTACTGTGATACCGTCTACCATTACTTCACTTCCTGCGTTGAAGCCGAACCAACCAAACCATAGAATGGATGCACCTAAGACAACCATTGGAATGTTATGTGGTTCCATTGGAACTTTACCATAACCGAGTCTTCGGCCTAATAGCAAAGCTCCTGCTAATGCAGAGAATCCTGAAGAAATGTGAACTACAGTACCGCCAGCAAAGTCAAGTGCGTAACTTGGTGAAAGATCTGGATCAAGGTCTAATGCACCTCCTCCTATGTATCCACCGCCCCATACCCAATGTGCAATTGGATCATAGACGAATGTACCCCATAGAAGTACGAAAATTATTAGTGCGCTGAACTTGATTCTATCAATCAAACCACCAACAATTAGTGCAGGTGTGATAATTGCAAAGGTTCCTTGGAATGCCATGAATAGTTGATGTGGAACTGTTCCTGGCCAACCTTGACTACATATCTCGTCTTCATGGAAGACTTGCATTTGATATGCAGCAGACCATGTATCAGTACAAGGTCCTGGTTCACCTAGTGGAGCATAATGCGATACTTGGTTTAGGCCAACGTAATCTAAGTTGCCCATAAACATGTTAGCATCATTGTCTATTGGACCAAATGATAACGAGTATCCAAACACTGCCCATTGAACTGCCATGAGACCCATGATGATGAAAGTCATACCAATAACGTTTGTAACGTTCTTTGATCTGGCTAAACCACCATAGAAGAAGGCAACTCCTGGAGTCATAAAGAGTACCAAGGATGATGCTGTAAGCATCCATGCTGTATCACCTGTATCAATTCTACAGGGCATCATGTTACCTTCGCCGTCATCAAACCAACATTCGTTAGGGTTTCCAGTGTAGATTCCACTAGTTCCTTGAACATATCCGTCCATTCCGTCGGTAACTTGTTGTGCAAATGCCTGCGACATTGCACCAGTTGCTGTAATGGCGACTGCGGCCACAAGTAATAGAGCATACTTGTGGTTCCTAGAATTCATTACGTTCAAGCGATATTGAAAATTATTTAAGGGTTGGAGACTAAAAATGTGCTAAAAAAATAAATTATTATATTTTAGTATTATTTGATAATATCATGATATACAGTTATTATGATAAGGAGGAGGCTCGATGAAGGTAAAAACAGGGTCCAAATTAGCTATTTTTGATACATTCAAGACAAAAGGAGAAAGACTAACAGGAGAAGCACAAAGACAGAGAGCAATTATCAGCATTTTAGGAGAGAAAACAAATCCTGCAGAGAGAACACGAACAGCAATTTCACAAAATATTGCTAAAGGACATGGCATATCTTGGAAGAATCTGTATTCAGGGATATTTCGAGATCTGGATGAAATTCTGATTCCATTAGGTATCGTTGAAGAAGATGGCAGGCTTCCTCTTAAAAGAGGTCCTAAAGCTTTGCAGGAAAAAGGCATTCCCTACTACCATTTAACCAAAAGAGGGATTTTGATTGCACTTTCCATAAATGAGATTAAAAATAGACAAGTACTGTTAAAACGCTTTTTTGATCAGACTGACTCTAAAGAGAAAAACTATGAAAACATAATTCTAGAACTAGCAGAATCTAGTCCAAATTTTATTTATTCAGTTTTTCAAAAATATGCAAAGGCATATTGTGATAATAAAATAGAATTGATGCCATTTAATTTATCTAAATTAAAGGAATTAGAAGATGAGAGTTTGAAGGTTCAAAAAGAGCTTTTGGAGGCGTTTATTGACCTTAATAAAACTCAGCGAGAAAATGCCATCAAATTTCTAAATACAATTAGTTGAGATAGTCAAATGATCGCCAAACATTAAAATCCGTTGCCTCGGAAGGACCTTCAAATTGGGTCGTTCTAAGAATGTCTATGCATCAGTAAAATCGTACAGCCAAAGAGGAAAGCTGCTCAAAAAACCAGACTATCAGACTTTGGCAGAATCACGAGATCTTGAAGAATTAATGACAAGAATCAAGAACACCATATATGGAGATGCTGTTTCAAATGTTGAAAAACCATATACTTCACATAGAATTGAATCAGCCCTAAGAAGTCACTTAGCAGATGTCCATTATGGAATTGCAAAAACAGCAGGAGATTCACCAATACTGGATGCATACTACATGAAATTTATCATTGCAAATCTTAAGGTAATTTTGAAAGGCAAGGTTTTAGGTAAATCACAAGAAGAAATTGAATCACATGTAAATTTACATGCAGAAGAATTAATCAAACAAAGAGACATTATCATTAAGGCATTAGTTGCAAAAGACCTTGAGGAAGTAGTAGCCAGTCTAAATGCAGTACAATTTGGTGAAGAAATTAGCAAAGCCGCATCCCTATACAATGAAACAAAAAACATCCAAATCTTTGATACATATTTTGATAAAATCATCTATCAACATCTAGGTCGTGCATTAAAAAATACAAGAGATCGTGATGTGATAAAATTAGTTGGAATGGATGTTGATTTTTATAATTTGCTTAGTGTGATTAGAGGAAAAGTTTGGGAGCTAGATGAATCCCAAATTGAAGATCTAATTGTTGTTACAACACCTACTGCACCAAGAGAATTATTATCACGAATGACTGCAGCAGCAACTGTAAGAGATGCATTAAATGAGTTGTCAGGTACAAGATACAAGCCATTAATTCCTGAATCAGAAAATGAGCTTGATGCACTTGCAGAATTTGAGAGGGCATTTGAAATGTCAATATATCATGCATCTACAAGATCATTTACCAAAATGTTTAGCTTTGCAACAATAATTGCAATTACAAAATTAACCTCATTTGAGGTAAGAAACCTTGCAGCAATAGCATATGCAGTAGAGCAAAAAATCCCAACAGAGACTACAATGTCTAAACTTGTTCTAGAAGAAGAATAGTATTAGAAAATGATTAGATTCCCAAACAAAAAAAACGATGTTTCAACTGAAACTGTAATCAATACTGTTTGGGTTAGCACATTCATGGCAATGATTTTTGCTTTGCCACCACTTGCCATATTTCTAGGAATATTCTATGTTTATGATAACTTGGTTATTGGAGCAGTTTTGGGGTTTGGAGTTCATTTTACTACTTTGGCTTTTTCAGGTAAAATTTCAAAGTTTTTGGTACGAATTATGAGCTAACCTATATGGATCTAATTTTTAGATGATTTATCATGATGGGAGATAGAGACTATCGTAGTCTGATTAAAAATGCAATAGAATCCATAGGAAGAGAATTAGAAGTAGAAATTGATTCAAGTGATATCAACAAAATTCATCTGAAGGAAACCACCCAATGTCTC
>JAWVZS010000011.1:0-12496 GCA_033722055.1 Nitrosopumilaceae archaeon | reverse complement strand
TAAAGGCGGAGCTGTAATACCTGAATTTGGAACTATTGCTGTATTGATATTGAGTATATCTATAATCTCTATAATTGCACTGACAAAGACCAGAACTAGTATATTTCCAAGAATTTAGTTTATTCATTCCATATTGGCTGTTTTTTTAGCCAATCTATCAAGTCTTTGTACAATTTACTTTTTTGAACATTAATTACTGCAATTTCTAAATTGGTAGAAGATTTTATTGTTTTAGAAAAATTTTCGTATTTACAAAACACTATTTTATCAATATATGTTTGACCAACTATCTCTTTTTTTGCCAATTCTTCTGAATCTGTCATTGCAAAGCTTGCAAACAATACCCCGTTTGCCCAATACGCCACACCTGCTTCTAGTGTGGACATCATGTTGATTAGATCATCTAGACTTAGTTTAATTATGTCACGAACATGGATATGTGAATATGGTTCATAAATAAAATCAGTCACTTTCTAATCCTCTTTTCTATGTCTTTATCAATTTTTTGAAATTTCAAAATGTTTTGGTTTTGCGCAAAAATATGGTAACAATTACCATATATCCTATAGTGGCTATGATTTCTGATGTAAGTGAGGCAAAAAATGGTTCTATGTTTATTTCCAAAAAGTAGTAAAATGTAGGCCATCTTACGATAAGATATCCAATTTCACCAATGCCAAAAGATGATATCATTGCAATGATTTCACGTTTTATCAAAGAACCATGCATCTGTCGGTATCTGTTTTTATTATCAAACCAAAACAATATCGCAAAAACTACAAAGTAAATAGCATATCCTATTGCAACCGTAACTGTTGTATTGATGTAGTTTTCAGTATCTGAAAGAATTTGAGCAATGGCCGCAGATGATAAAGCAGAAACAATAAAGCATATTACAAAATTTCTGTTTATCTGCACTAGTTGCTGATTTAATTTCATGATTACCCTTAAATTCCAATAAAAACAAACTATATTGAAACATTTGCTTTCCAATTATCTACTAACTTCACTTGTAACTATTTTACTAGTATCATCATTTGGAATGTTTTCATTAGTTGATGCTCAATCTACAAAACCAATAGCATATTTTCCCCCTCCTCTAAAACAAATCTCTCAAGGTGTATCTCCTTCTGATGTTACTTGTACAGAAGGCAAAGAACTGATCTTAAAAAAATCAAATGGGCTTCCTGCTTGCGTTAATCCATCTAGTGTTGAAAAGCTAATTCAGCGAAACTGGGCAATTCATGTTTTACCTGATTATTCTAGCAAAAATAATAACTCCGAAATTTTTGATTTAGGAGAGCATTCAGTATTAACAGAGAATGTAAATTATTTTGAAAACACTGACGGATATTTAGCAAAACCAACAACACCTGGAAACTATCCTGGTATTGTGATGATTCATGAATGGTGGGGTTTAAATGAAAACATCAAAGAAATGGCAGAAAAATTAGCTTCACACGGATATGTTGTTTTGGCAGTTGATCTGTATGGTGGACAGGTAGCAAAGACTTCCGAAGAAGCAAGACAATTAATTCAAAGTTTTGATGCTGATAATGGGGTATCTAACATGAATGCAGCAGTGACATTTCTAACCACTACGTATAATGTAGATACAATTGGCTCTATTGGTTGGTGTTTTGGAGGCGGTCAATCTCTTAACCTTGGATTAAATAACAATCAGATGGATGCAACTGTAATTTATTATGGCTCAGTATCTGTTGATGAATCTAAACTTCAGTCTATTGATTGGCCAGTTTTAGGAATATTTGCAGAATTAGATAATGGAATTCCTGTATCTAGCGTTAAAGAATTTGAAAACTCTCTAAACACACTGAATATTGAAAATCAGATTCACATATACCCCAATGTGGATCATGCATTTGCAAACCCATCGGGTGAGCGTTATTCTCCAAACGCCGCAGAAGATGCATGGAATAAAACTTTGGTGTTTTTACAAGATAATTTGAAATGAACAGATGTGATTGGGCTAAAACAGAACCCAACGTCTCTTATCATGATAATGAATGGGGAGTACCAAAACATGATGACCAAGAATTATTTGAATTTTTAATTTTAGAAGGAGCTCAAGCTGGTTTATCATGGGAGACTATTCTTAAACGTAGAAATGGATATAGAAGAGCATTTGCAAACTTTGATCCAAACAAAGTATCTAAATTTGATAAGAAAAAAATTTCCCAACTTCTAAAAGATGATTCTATTATTAAAAACAAATTAAAAATAAATTCTGCTATCAACAACGCAAAACAATTTCTTAAAATTCAAAAGGAGTATCAAAGCTTTGATAACTATATTTGGAGTTTTGTAGATCATACCCCAATTAAAAACAATTTCAAAAAACATTCTGAAATTCCTGCTTATACTCCGATTTCAAAAAAAATCAGTACAGATCTTAAAAAACGAGGCTTTTCTTTTATCGGCCCTACAATCTGCTATGCATACATGCAAGCCATAGGTATGGTAAATGATCATGTTGTTGATTGCTTTATGCATCAAAAATGATTTTTATGTTGGTTTGAAAATATAAAAAATATGGCCGAAGGAAAATTTGCAACATCTATTTGTTGTATGGATGGTAGAATCCAACTTCCATTGATAAAATGGGTTAAAGACAACTATTCTGTAGATTTTGTCGATACAGTAACTGAACCTGGAGTTGATAAAACAGTATCAGATAATCAAAACCTGGAATCTATCAAGAAAAAAGTTGGAATATCAATTAATGCCCATAAATCCAGCCTTATTGTGGTATCTGGCCATTATGACTGTGCTGGAAACCCAGTCTCAAATCAAGAACATATCGAGCATATCAAAAAAAGCGTTGATGTGATAAAATCTTGGAATGAAGATGTTACAGTAGTTGGGGTGTGGGTTAACGACAAATGGGAAATTGAAACAGTAGCATAATCATCCCATTCTGATTATCTTTTTTTAAAATAAAATCTAGTTATATGATACTATTATGTTGATTTTTTCATGAATGAGAGACTAAAGAATTTCTCAAAAACAGCTGGTCCTGGAATATTGTTTGCAAGCACCGCAATAGGAGTGTCCCACCTTGTTCAATCAACTAGAGCTGGCGCAGAATATGGTTTACTGTTAATTGGATTTGTAGTTTTAGCAAATCTTCTCAAATATCCCTTCTTTGAATATGGATCTAGATATGCAAATGTAACACAAACAAGTATTATTGATGGTTACAAAAAATTAGGAAAGCCAGTTCTTTGGCTTTATTTTATTATCACTATTGCGTCTATGTTTTTTGTAACTGGTGCTGTGGGATTTGTGACTGCAGGGTTTTTTGAAAATCTATTTGGCTTAGAATTTTTAGGAACGTGGACTTTAATTCTATTGTTTTCCATATGTGTTGCAATTTTAGCTATTGGAAAATACAATGCATTAGATGGACTCATTAAACTTGTAGCAATTGTATTGTTGGTATCTACAGTTATTGCATTTTCATTGGCATTGTATAATGGACCAACGGCAGTCCAGTCTTTTGACTCTGAAAAACTGTGGGATTCTTCAGGGATTTTCTTTTTACTTGCATTAATGGGTTGGATGCCTATTGCAATTGATCTATCTAGCTGGAACAGTCTTTGGACTCTAGCTAGGATAAAACAAAGCAACTATCGACCAAAATTAAAAGAAACCTTGTTTGAGTTCAGATTGGCATATGTCATTACTGCTGGTCTTGCCGTGATGTTTGTAACACTTGGTTCCTTTATTTTCTTTGGTACTGGAATTGAACTCCCAAACAATAATGCTACTTTTGCACATCATGTGGTGACATTATACACTCAGACAATAGGTCAATGGAGTTATGTCATAATATCTGCCTCTGCATTTACTGTGATGTTTGGGACAATAATTGCAGTATTTGACGGATACTCTCGTTCATTACAGCGAACAACTGAATTGCTTTTTTCTAAAAAAGAGACTCTTCTAACTTCAAAATCTCGGGGATTTTATGTAATGTTTCTCTTAATACTTGCAACAGGATCGCTAATTGTAGTATTGCAGTTTGAAGATAATCTTAGATCCTTGGTAGACTTTGCAACTGTAATGTCATTTATTATAGCACCAATCTTTGCAATTTTTAATTTTAAGTTAGTCCAAGGAAAGTATTTGGAAAAAATATGGCAACCCTCATTATTTTTGAAACTTTTAAGCTATGCTGGAATTATTTTTCTTGTTGGTTTTGCAATTGTGTTTGTTACTACGCTCCTTTGAATGAGAATTGTTTATATCATAATAATTCATAGGTAATTTTATGCGACTCTCAACTAAAATGAAAAAAGCACTAAATGATCAAATTGCATTAGAAGCTGGTGCATCAAATACTTATTTGGCAATGGCATCTTGGGCCGAAGTTACAGGATACCATGGAGCTGCAAATTATTTTTACGCGCAATCTGATGAAGAGCGAACCCATATGTTAAAAATTGTTCATTATCTAAATGATTTAGGAATTCCAGCTGAGATTCCTGCATTAAAATCGCCTCAAAGCTCTTACAAATCACTTGAAGCATCATTTAAGAGTGCATTAAAAAATGAACAAACTGTCACAAAGGCAATTCACAAAATGGTAGAAATTGCTCAAAAAGAAAAAGATCATTCTACTTATTCATTTCTGGAATGGTTTGTAAATGAACAAGTCCAAGAAGAAACAAAATTTGAAGACATTCTTCAAAAGTTTGATTTGATTGGTAGGGATAAACTCGCCCTCACAGAAATAGATAAACAATTAGGATCTATGGCATCCTCAAGTGAGGATACTCAGCAATAGTATGAAAATAATCTTAGAGGTGCTATAATGGAAATAATGGGCAGAGGCCCAATACAAATTGCACGTGAAACCCCCTCCTACATTCATATTTTTAAAAAATATTTGGGCTACAAACTATTCAACAAACGCAGTCCATTGTATGGCTCAGCCGATATAATCAATGTCTGTAATTTACATTGTGAGCATTGTTATTGGTGGCTCAATCGAAAAGAAAATGATGAACTAAGTCTAGATGAATGGAAACAAGTAATTCAAGAAAAATTCAAAAAAAATCATGTTTTTATTGTAACTGTTGTTGGTGGAGAACCATTAATGCGCAAAGATGTGGTGGAATTGTTTGCAAAAGAATTTCCAAAAAGAGCTTGTGTTGTAACTAATGGAACTTATCCTATTCCTCATATTGATGGTATTTACTTTTACTGGGTTTCAATTGATGGTGATAAAAAAACCCATAATGAAATACGAGGTGATGGTGCTTGGGAAAAAACTCGAAAAAATGTAATTGATTATGTGAATAGTAGTGAAAAGGCATGGAAAGATATCTGGATTACGATGACAATCAATTCCAAAAACTACAAAACTATTCCCCAAGTAATAGATGACTGGAAAGATTATTCTAATAAAATCGGTGTTCAGTTTCATACCCCTTTTATGGAAGGAGATCCTCTGTGGCTACCTTTTGGTGAAGAACGCAATAAAGTAATTGATTATCTGTTAGAAAGACAGGCAACTGATCTTAAAGATTACATAATTAATCCAAAAGATCAATTAGAAATAATGAAAACTAGTTGGGGTGGAAAAGGTACTACTCCAATTGACTGTCCTACATGGGCAATAATATCCGTTGATCACAAAGGACGAGAAAAACTACCATGTTGTATTGGTAGTGCTGAAAAGGATGGAATGAAACCTAACTGTGAAAAGTGTGGTCTTGGATGTTATTCAGTTCTTATGGGCTATGGAATGAAAGGCTAAAATCAATGAATATTTTTTTGTAAATCATGGGTGTAGTTGTTACTAGAAAGCCTGGAGGTATATCCCAGCTTTACAATACTGAAACTGGCAGAGTTACTTTCAAGTGTAAATCTGACAGTGCAGTAATGTTAATTGAAGCATTTGATGGTATAGTGAAATTCAACAAAAAAGGAGCAATTGCTGTTGTAAATGGACACATTACATCTCTTGATTCTTGCGATCTAATCAAAGAAACTGATGCTTATTACAAGGATGCACTAAAGAAAATAATTCAAGATCATAAAGACTTTGCAGCTGAACAACAAAAATTAATGGAAGCTGAAATTCAAACTTTGGTAGATAAATTGGCTAGTATCTAGCATTTGCAAAATCTAGATAGGCCTATTTTTACTAATAATACTGCAAGTAATTCTTTTGGAATATATTTTTCCATGTGCTCTATGTTGTCGAGATTTTTAACTAATAGTTCTGCAAGACTTTGTGTTTCAAGATATGTGAATTGTGATTTGTTTTTACAATATTCCATTTCATTGCAAATTATTTGATAGAGTTTTTGATCTATTTTTTGTAAAATTTTTTTACCATCTGATGTTGAATAATCATTAGCAATAGTTTTTCCCAGTAATTTATACAGTGATTCTAGATCCATTTTTAGATATTCGCTAATCTTATTTTTGGAATTTCTCACATTTACAACCTCTAACAAGACATTTCCCATATCCTTCATAATGAATTGCATTGTCATGGTAACAACCTATTTGGAAATTCTTACAATTCATAAATAATGTACTTTGTAGCCATTAATATTATCATTGAAATTATATTTACAATTGAATTCTAAAGATATTACTTGACTAGTTTCAAAGATGTTGGAAAGGTTTTTGTTTTTATCGCTACAGGTATTGTAGCAATTATTGTTGGCGCCTTTATGCTACGTGGGAATATGCATATGTGGGACAAAAACTCATCAAATAATGATAATGATAAAAACAAGTAATTGATAGATTTTTGTAACTTGTTACAAGACCCTAATATTAGAAAATCAGTTGAAGAATATGTAAAACTACGCATTTCTGAAATCCCTTCTGAAATACAACAGTCATTTCCTAATGTTAAGCAAGTGTGGAAGTGTGAAAATGATGTTGATTTTTTGTATGGTTATTATGTAGGAAAAATCGAAGAAGCATGTATCCATTATTTGCTTAAAGCTACACGCGCATCGTCTGGAGGATTTGATTCTTTTGAGATCCGTGGTATAATTGAAACTCTTCGAAAAGATTTGCTTGCCTCAATAAAATCCGCTATAAATTAGTGAAGTAAAAATACTAGATCTGGTTATGACAAACATGGTAGGTCCAAAAGATGGGGGATTTGGTTTTGATCAATCAAAAAAATATTCTTCTGTAGAAAACATTGATCAGATCTGTGTTCAATGTCAGGCAGGTCAACACAAAAAATGTTTGGCAAAAACAAAACAACAACCAAGCTGTGAATGTGAACATTGCTTAATCTATGGTTGATAACAATTTTTTAATAAGATACTTTTTTGAATACCACCAATGTCCACAAAATACGAATTTCATTGTGTATATTGTGGAAAAGAATTTGGTGACGATGTTATTGCATTAGCTCAACATATTGGAAGAAAACATGATCCTACAAGAAAGTAATCCCGTATGATTCAATAGTATGTTAAAATCAACGAAACATTATGACTAAAATTAAAAAAATTGTAATCTGGACAGCTATTCTTGGCGGCGGTATTGCGTATTATATTGCCTATGGTTATATTGCAGATCTAATGCGATAATCAAAAATTAATTATATAATGAATCCACAATTTGATATCTTGCTAACTGATGAAATCGCCTCTTTTCTTAAAAAACAAAAATTGGGATTTGTAGCAACCGTTTCTGCTGATAATACGCCTAATTTATCCCCGAAAGGAACAATAATTGTATGGGATAATGAACATCTTGCTTTTGCAGATATTCGTTCTCCTGATACTATAAAGAATTTAAAAACAAATCCAAATCTGGAAATTAATGTAATTGATCCTATTGTTAGAAAAGGATACTTGTTTAAAGGTAAAGCAAAAATTCTACATGAAGGCCAACTATATGAAAAAATTCTAAATCAGTATAGAAATAATGGAGTACAAAGCCCTATTGGGGATATTGTTCTAGTTAATATTACACACATAGAAAATGTCACTTCTCCTTTGTATGATATGGGAGTTAGTGAAGATGAAATAAAATCTAAATGGAAAAAACATTTTTTGGAGTACTAATCATTCTTTTTTAATTTCTTTAATTCATTTTTGGTTTCATCGTGTTCTTTTCTTTCTTTTTCCAAAAGTCGTTGAACTGTCTCTAATTCTTTTTGGGTCATGCTTAATTTTGATTTGAGTGATGCTACAACAGCACTGGCGGCCTCTATCACCCCTTTTGGATCTTTTTTACTATAACTCCCCTCGATGATTTTCTGCTCATTTGTAGATAAAGTTCCTCCTGATTGATGTTTTGCCTCTGCAGGCATATTTTCTAATTCCTGTCTGGCATTGTATAGTCTTGAATTAAGCTCTTCAAGCTCTTGTTGAGATTGGATCTTTTGTTTATTTACTTCATGTAATGAAGATTTATCCTCATTTAGCTTTTCTTTGATTTCTTCATATTCTTTTTTTGTTTTATCTAAATCCTCTCTTGCTCTGTCTAATTCTTTTATTGCCTTTTGATTTTCTTTAAATTTTTGATCTTCGTCATGAATCTTTGATTTAATGTCTTGATATTGCTTGTTGAGTGATTCTAACTGCTGACTTTTTTCATTAACTTCTTTTTTTACTGCCATTAATTTACTGACTGATGAATCGTATTCCTGCTTGACATTTTGTAATTTATTAGTAATATCTTCTAACTGAGATTCTTTTTCTCTGAATGTGTTTTGTAGCCTAGTTACCTCTGATTCAAGCTGGTCTTTTAACTCAATTTCTGGTGTGTTATCTTGTTCTTCTGTATCTTTTTTCCCAAAAAACTTCATTTTATTCTCTCCAATCCTTCTACCGTGAACTCTTCTTATTTTTTATTCCTGTTACGAATGAATTTTAGGTAGAATCCTAATCCGCCTATGGTAATTCCTCCTATAAGAGCTAGTATTCCTAATTCGTTACTACTTGGGTTTATGTTTGGTGCCAAAAACAACAAAAGAGCTCCTAGAATAATTAAAGCAAAACCTCCGCTATTTCTGGATCTGTTATGTTCACTATGTGCCATCTTTATACATATTCTGAGATTGTTTTTGCCACTTGTTTTCGCCCAATATCTGAAATAAATGGTCCTATTTTTGGACCTCTTGTTGTGCCAAGAATTATCTGATATAGTATTTTGAAGAAATCTCTTGGCTGAACATTGTTATTTTTTGCTGTTTGATAAATCAAATTTTGTAAATCTTCAGGTTCTGATTCAGCATTAAGTGATTGTATAAGATCTTTCAATGCTGTTTTTGTCGAGCTATCTATTTCTACGTCTGTCTTTTCTTTTTCATCAAATGTATCTGCAAAGTTTCCTGCTAGATTGATTAATTCTTCTATTTGTTTGTCTGAATTTTTTATCACACCGTAATCTTGTAGTTTCTTAACAACTCTTTCTATTCTATTTTCTTTGAAGATTTTTGATAACTCTACTAGTAATCTGTAGTTTATGTGAGTACTTTGTTGTTTTGGTGGATTTAATAGATTAACATATTCGTAAAGTCCTTTTGATTTTATCTTTTTTGCTTCATTATCTAATTTGATTTTTCCAAAGTAAATGTCCTCTAATTCGTTATACTCGTTCATCAATGACGGTATATCTTCAATGCCTAATTCTCTAGCTCCTGTGATTCTTTTGTATAATAATAACAAAATTGATTTTGGAGTTCCAAATTCTAACCATTTCTGAGCAGTAAGCACATTTCCAAGCGATTTTGAAATCTTTTTACCTCCTTTATCTAAGAACATTTCATATTTTACGTGATGAGGATGTGGGAATCCTAGAATTTCATCTGCTACCCAGTCATTTACCTTTACTGAATCCATGATATCTTTTCCATATGCTTCAAAACGTATGTCAAATGCCGTCCATCTGGCAGCAAATTCTACTTTCCAAGCCAACTTACCTAAATCTTTTGTAATATCTGCTTCTCCATCATGACCACAACCTTTGATTGTTTGTGAGCCAATTTGTGCATCATGGCATTTGTATCTGACTTTTTTTTCATTAGACAAGTACTCAAATGCCTCTGCCGTGTATAGTCTGCTGCAATTTGAGCAAACAGGAAAATATGGCAAATATTTTTGAAATTTTTCCTGTCCTACTAAATCAGAAATTTTTTCACCTATTTTTTTACTATTTTCTAAAATAGTATGAATCTGATCTTTTAGCAGCCCTTTCTTGTAAGTATCTACTGCTCTACGGAATTCATAGTTTATGCCGACTTTGTCTAATCCATCAAGAAGAATACTGCTCATATGCATTCCATAAGAGTCATGGCATCCAAATGGATCTGGGATTAAGGATACTGGCTTTGCCAAATGCTCATTTAGTGAGTCAGGTAAACCCTCTGGTATCTTTCTTAATCCATCAAGATCATCTGAATATGCAATTAATTCTGATTTGTATCCCAAGTTTTCTAATGCTAGCTTTACACCATATGCTCTTACTGCATCACCCAGACTTCCAATATGCGGGATTCCAGATGCACCTAAACCACTTTCTACTCTGATTAAATCTAAATTTCTACCTAGTTTTTTCTCTCGTTCTAGTAATTCATAGGCTAATTTGTCTATCCATGTTCCTTTTCCGATAATTTTTTGTTCTGACATTCTACTCTAACGTTTTTTTCATGTATGGTCCATATAATGAATACCCTAATTTTTGATAGTATTCTCTTGTACCTATAGCACTAATTACTAGCAATTTCTTGGCATCAAATTCATGTCTTGCAATATTTTCAGCTTCTTTCATTAGGCTTTTTCCTAAACCTGAATGTTGAATTTCTTTTTCCTCTCTTTGTCCTATTCCAAGTGACTTTCCATAAACATGTAATTCTCTTACTACACAAGAATTTTTCATCTCGCTTCTGTGAGCTAATTTGCTTGGATTTCTAAGCCTTAAGAATCCATAAATTGAATCATTTGCATCGTCAAAAGATAAGAATACTTCTTTTCCACCAGATGACTCATAATCTATTCTATTTAATTTCAAATCATTTTTTGATGATGTGTTTTTGAGACCTGCTTCTCTACATCTAATACATTTACATGAAAATCCCTGCTGTTTTAGATTTTGAAGTACTATCTGTCTAAGATTTCCCGATTTTGGTCCTGCTATTATTTCTGAGGGAGAGATCTCTCTTTGCACTCTCATTATTCTTACCCATTTTGGAATGTTTTTCTTTACTTCCGTTAGTACTTTGATCATTTCTTCGTCTGAATATGGTTGATAGTTCCCTTTTTCATAATCCTGGTAAAGTGGGGTATTTTGTAGTACTAATGATGGATATATTTTCAACATGTCTGGTCTTAATTGTGGGTCCTCAAACATTTTCTTAAAATCTGCAATGTCTTCCTCTGGGGTCATTGTTGGCAAACCTGGCATCATATGTGCTACTATTTTATATCCTGCATCTTTTGAAATTTGAAATGATTCTATAACATCTCTATAGTTATGGCCTCTGTTTACAATTTTGTATATTCTTTCTTGTAGACTTTGAACTCCGATTTCTACTCTTGTAATACCGTACTCTAACATGTCATCCACATGTTCTTTTTTACAATAGTCTGGCTTGGTTTCTATGGTGAATCCTACATTTCTTATTTTTGCATGTTCGTTTAGTGATTTTGCTTCTTCTAAACTGGCCGAGTCTTTTTCATTTAGAACATCATAACAAGATTTTATGAAATTTCTTTGATAGTCTTTTGGCATAAAGAGAAACGTTCCTCCAACAATAACTAATTCTAATTTTGATGGGTCATGTCCATATGCTACTAATTTGTCTAGTTTTGCTCTTATCTGGAGTTTAGGATCATATTCACTTTCTATGGCGCTAATTGTTGAAGGCTCATTTCCTGTATAGCTATTGGGAGTATTGTATTCTATTCCGCCTGGACAGTAAGTACATCTTCCATGTGGGCATGCATAAGGTTTTGGCATTAATGCAACTATAGCAACACCTGATGCAGTTTTGATGGGTTTGTGCAGTAAAACTGATTTTAATTTATTGAAATTTTCACCATTAACCGTAGCTAGGATTTCATAATTTTTTGGAATTCTCTCCAACGAATATTTAGTACATATTTTCTTAATTTCAGACTTTACTTGTTTTTCTGTTGGATGATGGATTGTTAATAAATTATGAGTAATTTCATTACATGCTTTTGAAAAAGTAGATTCTAATTCACTCATGAATTTTCTTATAATTCAGATAATAAATTCCTTAAATCAATAATGAAAGCTCTATCGTCTTCTCTTTGTTGTCTTTCTAGTACTCTTTCTTCTAGTTGATTTTCTAGCTGGCTTTCTTGTAGTTTTTCTAGCAGTCTTTCTTTTTCCTGCAGTTCTCTTTGTTGTCTTTCTAGTACTCTTTCTTCTAGTTGATTTTCTAGCTGGCTTTCTTGTAGTTTTTCTAGCAGTCTTTCTTTTTCCTGCAGTTCTCTTTGTTGTCTTTCTAGTACTC